>NZ_JACJEZ010000003.1:0-168378 GCF_014164365.1 Pseudoalteromonas sp. SG43-6 | reverse complement strand
CATTGAGAATTATTTAAGCTGGTTTAGGTTTATGGAAGATAACACTGAGTATTCAGATCAAACATGGATAAAAGAGGCATTATGATATGAATTTTTTATACCCACACTCAACTACAACACAGCCACAAATAAACAGTATCTCTAAATACGCCATTTTTTGCTTATAAAACATTCAGCTCACTGGCTAGTAATTTAGCTAAGTGGTTTTAATTTTTGCTGCTGTTTATTATGATGAGCGTACTCCCTGCCTTTTTAAATCCATTAAGGTTTTTTCAGTCATTTTATTAAGGATTATCTCATGTCTAGCTATAACGAATCTCCAGAGCAAATTGCACAAGCCACTGAGGGCTATGTGATGCAACAAACTATGTTGCGTATTAAAGATCCAAAACCGTCGCTGGCATTTTATGAAAACGTATTGGGTATGAAGCTGTTAGGTAAGTACGACTTTCCTGGTATGGAATTTACCTTGTACTTTTTAGGCTATGAGCAAGATATGCCTATAGGCGATGATAAAGAAAAAACGCAGTGGGTGTTTCGCCGCCCTGCGCTGATTGAGCTTACCCATAACTGGGGCACTGAAAACGACGATAGCTTTACCGGTTATCACAGTGGTAATGAAGAACCAAAAGGCTTTGGCCATATTGGTATTAGCGTACCCGATGTATATGTAGCGTGCGAGCGCTTTGCTAAGTACGATGTGGAGTTTGTAAAACAGCCAGATGGTGGCTCAATGAAGGGCCTTGCCTTTATTAAAGACCCTGATGGTTACTGGATTGAAATACTCTCGCCAGAGGGCATTACAGACATTATTCAATCGCAATAAAAACCATTAAACATAAAAAAGCCTGCAAATGCAGGCTTTTTGTTTACAAGTACTGTGAAAAACTTGAATTTTTTAACGTCGTAGTGCGTCTATACGTGCATCAAGCGGTGGATGAGATGAAAACAACTCAGCCATACCTTTACCACTGGCAATACCAAAGGCCATCATTGAGCCTTCTAATTGCGATGGGTGGTTTTGCTTTAATCGCTCAAGGGCTGAACGCATTTTGTCTGCGCCAACCAACTGAGCTGCGCCGTTATCGGCTGCAAATTCACGTTTACGGCTGTAATGGGCAACCACTATGCTCGCCAATACACCAAATAATACTTGGAATAACATATCGAATAAGAAGTAAGTCCAGCTACTGCCGCCCTCTTCTTCATCGCTATTGATAAAATTGTCAACAATGCCAGCCAGCACTTTCGCGGCAAAAATAACAAAGGTATTAACCACACCTTGAATAAGCGTGAGCGTTACCATGTCGCCATTAGCCACATGCGATACTTCGTGCGCCAATACGGCTTCGGCTTGATCTTGGCTCATGTTATGTAATAAACCCGTACTTACCGCCACCAGCGAATTATTTTTACTCGGGCCCGTTGCAAACGCGTTCATTTCTGGGCTGTCGTAAATAGCCACTTCTGGCATGTTAATACCAGCTTTTTTAGCTTGAGCAGCCACAGTGTTTACCAGCCATTGTTCGGTTTCGGTACGAGGTTGGGTGATCACTTGCGCACCGGTTGATTTTTTGGCGATCCATTTCGACATAAATAACGAAATAAACGATCCACCAAAACCAAATACAGTCGCAATTAGTAAAATTCCGCCAAGGCTACGATGGCTTAAGCCCAGCGCACTCATTATTATTGAAAGCACCACACCTAATACCAACATAACCGCGAGGTTAGTTAATAAAAACAAAAATACACGTTTCATACGAGTTCTCCAAAAATAACATTTATTGCTGAGCGATTTACTATGTTTGATCGGCTTTGAGCAATCACTGCGTTATGACACACTATGTCATAACGTCAGCGCTATTCTGTGACAAACTATGTCACAACACAAGGGTTATTTATGGATTTATTGATAATTTTTCAAGCAGGGTTTTATAAATTTGTAATTTAGGGCTTTGCTCTGTGTATGGGCTAATGGCAAGCAGTGGAAATGGTAAACGTGTTTTCAGTGAATCTAGGTTTGCTTGGTATTCATCCATAGTGGCATCAACTTGGTTTGCAATCCACCCTACACAATTAATCCCTAAGCTTTGCATGTGTGCAGCAGTGAGTAATGCATGATTTATACAGCCTAGTTTCATCCCTACCACTAATATTACTGGCAGTTGCTCTGCTTTTACCCAGTCGTATAAATACTCGTTATTATTAATAGGTAAAGCCCAACCACCCGCGCCTTCTGTTAACAGGTAATCTGCGCCTTGTTGCTTAACATGTTGATAAGCCATGCTGAGCTTTTCTACTGTTATGTTTATACCCGCTTGCTCTGCAGCTATGTGGGGAGCTATTGGCGGCGCAAATGCAAATGGGTTAATTATGTCGTATTTAGCGCTGACTGTGGCACTTTCCATTAGCATTAGCGCATCGGCGTTTACGAGCTGCTCAAACGCCATTTCACACCCAGAGGCAATCGGCTTAAAACCTATTGCGCGCTTTTTATGTTGTGCGAGTAACTTTAGCAGCAAACTGGTTACATGAGTTTTACCGGCGTCGGTATCGGTACCGGTAATAAAAAACTGGTTCATGGCATGGCCTTATTATTTTTACTGGGCTTTTTCTAATGATAACAATACTACATGGTAAGATACATGGGCTTTATTGTTTACAAGCGGATAGGCATCACAGACTTTTTTTAGTGCTGATTTAGTTAATAAACCACGACGACTTGTTGCATGATTTTGTGTGGTGGCACCAATGGCTTTAATCGATTTTATAGCCGCTAATGCACTGCTGTGTTGATCGGTATAAATGACTTTTTTTGAGGTATTGATCTTAAACCCTGCCTTTTCGACCGATTGGTTTATATTATTATGGCTTGCAAACTGATTAATATGATTATGTGAATCAAGCGCTGCAAAGGCGGTTTTTATCTCGTTTAATGACCCTGCAACAACCGTACTAATGTAAGCTTGCCCGCCTGGTTTTAATGCTTGGTAAAGCGAGTGCATTAAGGTTTCAAAATTAGCAGACCACTGCAGCGCAAAATTACTAAATAGCACATCAATACTATTAGCTTGCAGCGGTAAGTTATCCATATCGGCGCACAGTTTAGGGGTGTTTAAGGCACTGCTTTTTAGCATGTTAAAACTTAAATCTATGGCAACAACTTGGCCAAATAATGCCCTTAAAGTCTGAGTATTAACAAGCGGCCCTGCGCCTAGGTCAACACAGAGCTTTTTAGGGTTTGCACTAATGAGTTTAAATAAATCATTCGCCGCTTGTTTTTGCACATTAGCATGCAGGCTGTAACTGTTTGCTGCTTTTGAAAAGTTATGTGCTGTGGTTTTTTTTAAAGCCTGAGTAGCTAAATACACTGTAGTGGGGCTAAGTGGCTTAGTTTTAATTGCCTGCGGGCTTATCATGAAATGACCTTTTGTAAACTACCAACGAGTTGTTTTATATCCTCATGGGTGTGGGCTGCACTTAAGGTAATACGCAAACGCGAGGTATTGTGTAAAACAGTTGGCGGGCGAATAGCCGTTAGCCAAATGCCCTGCTGCTTTAGTTGCTCACTGGCTTTTAACGTTTGCTCAGCGCAGCCTAAAACAATCGGTTGAATCGCGGTGTTTGATTCCATTAACGCAATGTGCTGCTCTTTAGCTAGGCGTTTAAACAGCGCAATATTAGCATTTAATTTGGCTCGCCTGTCGTTGGCGTCTCTTATGCTTTTAATACGTGCCAAAGTATGAGCGGCAATAAACGGTGACATAGCGGTTGAGTAGGTATAATCACGGTTAAACTGAAGCATGTAATCTATAAAATGCTGCGAACCTAATACGCACGCCCCACTACTCGCAACCGCTTTACCAAAGGTGATCACTAAAATATCGGGCATGGTGTCGGCTGCAATTAAGGCTTCACAACTGCCAAGCCCCGATTTTCCTAAAACACCAAAACCATGGGCGTCGTCTATCATTAACCAGGCGTTATGCTGCTTTGCTAAGGTAAATAGCGCTTTAATTGGCGCGGTATCACCATCCATTGAGAACACACCTTCAGACACGATGAGCTTATTGCGCGCTTTTGATTTTTCTAGCCGTGAGCGTAAATGGTTTATATCGTTATGGTTAAAGCGTACTAACGCGGCGTTAGCGTGTAATGCGCCATCAATTAAACTGGCATGATTGAGTTTATCTTGAAAAATCGCACTGTGTTGCGCTGTCGCTTTATCTTGAAACAAGGCTTTAATAACACTGCTATTTGCGCTAAAGCCCGAATTAAACAACATGCCAGCCTCATAACCCAAAGCACTACATAAAGCTTGCTCAAGCGCTTGCTGTGGTTGTTGATAACCCGTTACTAATGCTGAGCTGTGGCTACCTAGTAATGGCGCGCTGGTTAACTCCACCGGCGAATCGCCAAACCCTAAATAATCGTTACTCGCAAAGTTAAGGTAGGTTTTATCATTAACCGTAATAGTACGCGCCGTTGCGCTTTGTACTACATAGCGTTTACGCAAGAGCTGCTGCGCTTTGCGTTCATCTAAATGGGTGTTTATAAATTCAAATGACATAAATGCTTTAACCTTCAACGCGATACTTTAAACCATTACCATAGTACTGAGCACTTTACGCTTCGTAAAACAATTCTGCGGTTGCTTTATCGGCCACTTGCGATGACAAAGACGCAGCAACGGCTTCATCTGAATAATCGTGGCGTGTTTCTGGGTTCATCCCAAGCTTTTTAATTAATTGCATGTCGGCATCGGCTTCTGGATTTTCTGTTGTTAATAGTTTATCGCCATAAAATATAGAGTTTGCGCCTGCAAAAAAGCACATTGATTGCATTTGCTCATTCATCGCATTACGTCCTGCTGATAAACGTACATAACTGTGTGGCATCATAATACGTGCTGTGGCAATGGTACGAATAAACTCAAACTGATCTAAGTCATCAACATTTTCAAGCGGTGTCCCTTTTACCTTTACTAGCATATTAATTGGCACGCTTTCGGGCTGCTGGGGTAAATTAGCTAACTGCATTAATAACCCATAACGATCGCTTGCTTGCTCCCCCATACCCACAATACCGCCCGAGCAGACTTTCATACCAGCGTCTCGTACATTACCTATAGTATCAAGACGGTCTTGAAAGGTGCGAGTTGATATAATTTGCTCATAGTACTCAGGTGAGGTGTCGAGGTTGTGGTTATAGTAATCAAGCCCTGCACTGCGCAGTTCATGGGCTTTTTCGTTATTTAACATGCCTAAAGTCATACAGGTTTCAAGGCCAAGGGCTTTTACTTCTTTTACCATTTGCGAAATGTATGGCATGTCTCTGTCTTTTGGATCTGACCATGCGGCCCCCATACAAAAACGAGTGGCGCCTTTTTGTTTTGCTAACCGCGCTTGCTCTACCACTTTTTCTACTTCTAGCAGGCGTTCGCGCTCTAAATCAGTTTTATAATGCCCCGATTGCGGGCAATATTTACAGTCTTCTGGGCAAGCACCGGTTTTAATAGATAACAACGTAGAAATTTGTACTTCGTTTGGATTAAAATTAGCGCGATGAACAGAGGCGGCTTTAAACAATAAATCGTTAAATGGCATTTCAAATAAGGCTTTCACCTCACTGTGGGTCCAATCGTGTCGAACTGTTGCAAGCTCCATAATACTCTCTTTTATTTTTTGATCTTGGTGTTATTGGCTTAGAATACGTATTGCCGTACCATTGTCAACGAAGCTCACTTAGTTAAAGTTTACATATGAACATAAAACAAACAATAGACCTTGATTTTGATCGTCAGCACATTTGGCACCCCTACACATCAATGACTCAACCTATTCCGGTTTACCCCGTTACGCATGCAAATCACAATATTATTCACTTAGAAACGGGGGAGCAACTTATTGACGGTATGGCCTCATGGTGGAGTGCTATTCACGGCTATAATCATCCGGTTTTAAATGAAGCGATGCACGCCCAAATAAATAAAATGAGCCATGTAATGTTTGGTGGCATAACCCACCAGCCAGCAGTAGAGCTCTGTAAAAAGCTGGTTGCAATAACCCCGAGTAAGTTGCAAAAAGTATTTTTAGCCGACAGCGGCTCGGTAAGTGTTGAAGTGGCGATAAAAATGGCTTTGCAATATTGGCTTAGTCAAGGAGTAACCAGCAAACAAAAACTGATGACGCCTTATAAAGGCTATCATGGCGATACCTTCGCTGCGATGAGCGTATGTGATCCTATTAATTCTATGCACTCTTTATATCAAGGCTTTTTACCTGAGCATGTATTTGTGCCTGCACCAAAGACTCAGTTTGGACAACAGTTCGATAAACAAGAAGCACACCACCTTGCACAGTATTTCGAAGAACATCATCAGCATGTTGCAGCTTTTATCATCGAGCCAATTGTACAAAATGCAGGGGGAATGAACTTCTATCATCCTGAGTATTTAAGAACCGTGCGTGAACTATGCGATCGTTACGGTGTATTATTAATTTGTGATGAAATAGCCACAGGGTTTGGCCGCACAGGTAAGCTATTTGCCGTAGAACATGCTGATATTGAGCCAGATATTTTATGCATAGGTAAAGCACTCACAGGTGGCATGATGACGTTATCTGCAACATTAACCACAGATAAAATTGCCATTGGTATCAGCGAAGGTGAAGCTGGGGTATTAATGCATGGCCCAACATTTATGGGCAATCCATTGGCCTGCGCAGTGGCTTGTGCGAGTATTGATTTATTACTTGAGCAAGACTGGCAAGCACAAATAGCCCACCTAAACGATGCGCTGCAAGCATTACACCGTTGTAATGATCTTGAGCATGTTGTTGATGTAAGAACGTTAGGAGCAATTGGTGTGGTTGAACTCGATACTGTTATCGATGTAGCAAAGATACAAGCTTTCTTTGTTAGTAAAAATGTATGGATCCGCCCTTTTGGTAAGCTTATCTATTTAATGCCACCGTATATTAGTTGTTCAGGCGATATCACCACATTAGCTAACGCCATTTACGCCGCAATTGCCGGAAAACATTATTAGCATATCATCAAGACCCCAAATAATTACCCAACCTAATCGTAATTTGGGTAATTATTACCACTCAAACATATAAGCCATTTTGCTGATCATTTTCAGTGGAATGTTATGGCTATTACGTTTGGCGTACAGGTGTTGCATTGATTTGTCTTTTACTTCACCCACAATCACTTCTTTAACTTGGTAGCCTAGTGCAACAGCGGCTTGGCTATAAGCAATAAATTCCCATTTCTTGATGTTAGTATTATCAACAATAATAAGTGGGATTTCTTGCGCTAACGCATTTATAAAACGAGCTAAATTTAAATTGTGGTATTGCGACAGTTTGAACTTATCAAACTGATACTCCCCTTGCTCATTATAAAAATAATCATCGGTCGAACAAATTAAGTATTGGCTTTGATCGCCCGCTACCATTTCATCGGCTAGGTTTTGCGCATAATAAGACTTACCACACCCTGGTAAACCACGTAAAATAAAGACTTGTTTCATAATACCTATATGTTTAGCAAGTTAGTTTAAATATCGTAATTGCATATAATGCCACAAAACCCGTTTTTATCGCAGTGAAAATCGCCTTTAAATTTTGATCTAAGTTGTTTCTTATCACAAAAAATTAAAGTTCTAGGTTTTAAACGACAAAAAACCACAAAAATGCAAAAGAATAAGCAAAGAGTTACTTTTGAATGTTTTTTTATTTTACATTCAAAGGTAAGATACACCGTTCAAGTGCAATAGCGCACATATTAATGTAGGCAACTTATATCATTGGAGTGAAGATGAGCCACTTAGCGATTTCAGAGCTATTAAAAGGCAAGGTTGCGGTAGACAGCCAAGTAACAATTAAAGGCTGGATCCGTACACGCCGCGATTCAAAAGCAGGAATTTCATTTTTAGCCGTTCATGACGGTTCGTGTTTTGATCCTATTCAAGCGGTAGTACCTAATTCACTAAATAATTATGATGAAGTTACTAGCCTAACAGCCGGTTGCTCTGTGTCAGTTACTGGTGTTTTAGTACAATCAGCAGGCCAAGGTCAATCTTTCGAAATTCAAGCAAATAGCGTACAGGTACTTGGTTGGGTAGAAAACCCAGACTCATACCCAATGTCGGCAAAACGCCACAGCATTGAGTATTTACGTGAGCACGCTCACCTTCGCCCACGTACCAATATGATTGGTGCGGTAACACGTGTACGTAACTGTTTAGCGCAAGCTATTCACCGTTTCTACCATGAGCAAGGTTATTACTGGATCAGCACCCCTATCATCACCGCAAGTGACTGTGAAGGTGCAGGCGAAATGTTCCGCGTATCAACGCTTGATATGCAAAACTTGCCACGTACAGATAAAGGCGATGTTGATTACAGCGAAGACTTCTTCGGTAAAGAAGCATTCCTTACTGTATCAGGTCAGTTAAATGGTGAGACTTACGCCTCAGCGATGTCAAAAATTTATACTTTTGGCCCGACTTTCCGTGCAGAGAATTCAAATACTTCTCGCCACTTGGCAGAGTTTTGGATGGTCGAGCCAGAAGTTGCGTTTGCTGATTTAGAAGATATCGCCAAACTTGCTGAAAACATGCTTAAGTATGTGTTCAAAGCGGTGCTTGAAGAACGTCGTGATGATATGGAGTTTTTTGCTCAACGTGTTGAGAAAACAGCTATCACGCGCCTAGAAGAATTTGTTGAGAAAGATTTTGCACAAGTTGATTACACTGATGCAGTAGAAATTCTTAAAAGCTGTGGTAAGAAATTTGAATACGCCGTTGAATGGGGTGTTGACTTACAATCTGAGCACGAGCGTTACTTAGCAGAAGAGCACTTTAAAGCACCAGTGGTTATTAAAAACTACCCACGTGATATTAAAGCATTCTACATGCGCCAAAATGAAGACGGCAAAACCGTTGCTGCAATGGACGTTGTAGCACCAGGTATTGGCGAGATCATTGGTGGTTCACAGCGTGAAGAACGTCTTGATGTACTTGATGCACGTTTAGAAGAAATGGGCTTAAACAAAGAAGACTACAGCTGGTATCGCGACCTACGTAAATACGGTTCAGTACCACACTCTGGTTTTGGCTTAGGTTTCGAACGTTTAGTTGCCTATGTAACTGGTATGGGCAACGTACGTGACGTTATTGCCTTCCCACGTACCAAAGGCAGTGCAACTTACTAAAATGAGTTGATGCTCATTACTGCAATAGATTACTGCAAAAGCCAACCTTAGGGTTGGCTTTTTTGTTTGCTAAGTCAATCAGTCGACTTCCCTATTAGACCTTTTATTAATTGATTTTCTGTGCTTTATATTTAAGACTGAAAATTACAACTCAACAAAGGTCAATGGAATGAATTTAAAATCGCTATGCTATACACTCTTCGCTGTCAGTATTGGTTTTCTATATTACTTCGAGCAACTATCGATAGTCGCGGCGCTAATCATTGCAATTTTTACTGCTCTATTCGCTTTTACAGCCAAGTTAACTGACAAAAAACCAAACCCTGCGTCAGACATTAATAAACAGCCCCAACTCAGCAATGTTGCTCAAAACATCACAGTGGCAACCTCTCAAAATGCAATTGGTGCAGCAGAAGTCGGATTCTATGTAGATAGCCTAACTAAAGAGATTGATGGTTGTTACAGTGAAAGCGAATCGGTTAGCGCTGCAACACAGGCGTTATCCCATAACAGTAGTGAACTCACTAATAGTATCACCATCGTAAATGCAGCAATGTTGCAAACATCTCAGGCATCAACATCAGCAGAGCAACGCTTGCAAATAGCCACACAACAAATTGATTCGTTGTCTAACTCAATTACTAACGTCGCAAGTAAGTTAGATTTATTGTTAAAAAGTGCAACTGATATTCAAAGCATTACCCAAGTTATTCAAACCATTGCTGAGCAAACTAATTTACTGGCATTAAATGCCGCCATAGAAGCAGCACGAGCGGGTGAACAAGGCAGAGGCTTTGCTGTAGTTGCCGATGAAGTACGTAATCTTGCCAATAAAACCAATCAAGCCACTAAACAAATTGCACAGATGCTAACTGAGATCAATACTAATAGCGTGCAAACAAATGATGATATGAAACAGGTTTCTTTACAAAGTGATGAAGTGAAAACCGAACTCGAAAATGTTACCCAAGCATTTTTAACAATAAATCATGATATTACAGACTCATCATCAACCTTAGAAAACATGCAGCAAGCAGTATCTGCTTTTCAACAAGCAACCACACAAATAAATACCTCTGTATCAAGTATCAGCCACTTGCTAGCTGAAATAGCAACCAAAGGTAACTCAATTTCATCACAAGCAGCTATGTTATCGATAGGATCTGAAACCATCTTTAGAGAGCTCAGTAAAGTTGAACACAATGCCTTTTTTAAGCCTATACTCAATGCCGCAACAACGGCAAGCAATGCAATCGCGGTAAAATTTAATGAGTTGCTAGAAACGAAGCAATTAACTGAAAAGCAGTTGTTCTCACAAGAATATCAAGCAATTAAAAATACTAACCCCACAAAATATACAACACCATACGATACTTTAACCGATAAAATTTTACCGCCAATTCAAGAGCCTACCCTTGAAAATGACAAAATTCTTTTTGCTGGTGCCGTAGACAAAAAAGGTTACTTCCCTACCCACAATAAGCGCTACAGCCAGCCACTAACCGGCAACTACCAACAAGACTTAGTGAATAATCGCACTAAACGTATTTTCAACGATGCCACCGGCAGCCGCTGTGGCAGCCACACCGAGAGCTTTTTATTACAAACCTATAAACGTGATACCGGCGAGATTTTACATGATCTATCAGTACCCATTTATGTAAATGGCAAACACTGGGGCGGCTTTAGAATTGGTTTTAAAAGTAGCTAAAAAGAAGCTGTAAGCCGTCAGCTGTAAGCGATAAGTATTAAAAACAGCGTTAAACGTATCATCGTAGGTTGTGGTTGAGAGCAACGAAACCCAACCTTAAAAATATTAAAGCTGAATAACAGCTTTGAGCAATTACCGGTCATTGAGATTGGCTAAATATAATAGTTAATTGATTGGTCAAACTGCTCTTTGTGTATATATTCATGATAATGAGCGACGCGCGCATATTGCTCTATTAAACTTCAGTTTAAAGCTTTAAAAAACTTAGTGGTAGTAATGCTTTAGGTTATTTGTTAAAACTATATTAAGTAGATAAATGAGCGTTCAGTCGGCAAAAGGCAAGGATTCGGGATTTGATGAATGAGAGAAAATTGAGCTACATATACAGTTTCAAGTGTAAAGACGATCTTGAACACTTCGAAAAGTTGCCAGAAACGATGCAGGCTGATATAGAAAAATACATTGTTAAAGTCATCACCGATTCTTTCGTTAAACCCGCCGATGAGGACTACGTAACTGCTCGATTTTTAGCGCAAAAAGGTATGTATCGTGCGTTCTTCTGGGCTGCGTCTCAAGCGCTCGAAAAATACTTAAAGGCTTTTCTCCTTATGAGGGGAATCGCTGTTAATGAAAAGCGGTTCCGTGGCCATCCCATTGTTGCCCTGCACCAAGAAGCCTGCTCAGTAGATAAGCAACTCTCAAGCGTTAAAACGAAACCTAATGAAGCAGTCAAGATTCATTCAGCTGTTTCTGAGTCAGTTGATATTTTCTCAGTATCAGATTTCATCAGTAATATTGAAGCTTATGGACATCCTGATAATCGTTATAACTCTTTCGGCGTCAATTTTAATTCTGGCTACTTGTTTGCGCTAGACAGCTATGTTTTCGGATTAAGGCAGTTGATTGGTGTGCCTTCGATACAAGAAAGCCTCAGAAAGATGGATCAAAGCCTTATTGAGGCATTTTACGAATACAACCCATGGTTTGAATCGACGAACATAGATTTCGTAGAAATCCCCAATGAAAATTTCATTATAAGTACCTCTATGGCAGTTACGACCTTGGATTTCCTCATTGGGACACATGCTCCACATGGGTCAAGATTCGTGCTTCAATGGCTTGGGAAAAAAATGAAATTACCTACGAAGGTGAGTCAGCATTTGAAGAAAGCTTAATAGGCTAGATGCGAGAAACGCCTAATCGGATAGCCGGAGGCCTCCAGCCCCTACACCACCCACCATGCGCTTTTCAATGGGCGGTTCATCTCCCGTAATGAATATTGATCCAAATATCTCTCAATGACACTAAACCTTGTAAAGTTAAGTAGTTATTGCCTAGCGCAATGTTAATTCCTTTTTTTGAGCTTCGACAAGGGCTTTCGCTTCCAAGCGCCTACTTTTGGTACTGGTGATACCACATGCTATGGCGAGTCGCTCACTAACACCCAATTTCATTAAACTGCGTACTTTGGGGCTATTCCTTTGGAAAGAGCGCCATTGCCGCCAGTAGCACATTATTACCCTACAGCGGCCGTTAGATCACATGACTTCGCTATTTTGTATTAGCTCGTCTTCCGCCTATGCCTCATATGATGTTTTTGTTCATCAGCTCGCACTTACTTTTATAAAGAATGCTAGCGGCTTCCTTCAGACTATCTCTCGCGATTTAGCCCTTGCCATTCGCGAGTGTCTATCGTTTAATAACAGTGTGCTATTTAAACGGTGATCTTCCTACAGAGGACTTTCACCTCATAAGTCAATGCCCATGCCGGGCGTACTGGAACTTAAACAGTTGGTTAGGTTCCGCTTGATGCGGCGATACGTAAATATGGAGTACGTGTGAAACATCTACTATTTTTATCTTTATCACTAATCTTAGCTGGTTGCGGAGTTACAGGTACAGCAAGTAAAACTGAGTTTCCATTGTTAACAAACGCTCCAGTATTTAGTGCTAACGTCAATTCAGTTTCAATCATAACAGATGAAAATACAGCTGATAACGAATCATATGGGGCTTTTAATTGGGGAAGTTTTGATACAGCTGACAAAAATACAATTCAGCAATCAATCTTAAATACTCTAAACCAAAATACTTCAAACGTATTAACAAAAGCTAAAGTGCACGCCAAAATTCACCGTTATTCGCAAGTTATTACAAATGCCAGTTATGCAAGCTTTGTTATTGTTGATTGGTGTTTAGAAGTAAACGGTGAAATTATTCGCGACGAAGTATTTTATGCTGGCCACAGCGATGAACTTAATATATTTACTGGAAAAACGTTAGGCTGGGCAAAAGGTCAAACCCACAAAGCAATTTCAAGCCGTATCATCAACCAGTCTATACAATCTTTATCTGATCCGTCTCTTAAAAGCGCTTACCCCGAAAATAATGTATTTTTAAATGCTAAAGATGCAGTGGCTGCTTTACCCACACAGCTTACTTCGGTTGTTGGTGCAGGTTTCTCAGGTGGTATGTATTATTATGTTGGTCCGACTACTGGTAATACTAACTTCAATCAAAAATCAGTTTACCAAAAGGTTAATTGGCAGCAAGAAATTCAGTAAGCGCAGCTTGCGTATAATCGGGTAGCCGGAGGTATATAACCTCCAGACCCCACACCACCCATCATGAGTTTTTCATTAGCAGGAAGTGCAATGGGCGGTTCATCTCCCGTAATGAATATTGATCCAAATACCTCTCAATGACACTAAACCTTGTGAATCTAAGTCATTGCCTAGCGCAATGTTAATTCCTTTTGTTTTTGGGCTTCTACAAGGTCCTTCGCTTCCAAGCGCCTACTTTTGGTTCTGGTGATACCACAGGCTATGGCGAGCCGTTCGCTGACACCCAGTTTCATTAAACTGCGTACTTTAGTGCGTGCTATTTTTTATAAAGAGCGCCACTGCCGCCAGTAGCACATTCTTATCCTACGGCGGATCCAGTGATCTAAATCCACCGTTAGCTAAAATTAAAATAAAGGTCAAAATAGACAGTCCAATGGCGCGACGACAGGTTTTTCTTGAAGGAATGGCAAACAACGTGGTTTTATAGAGTCGCTTTACTGAGGTAAAAAGCGAAATTTTACGGTCAACAAAGGCATGAAAAAACTGATCTTACGGGTTCAAACGAAAGTAAACTCCCAATACAACTGTATTGCTTAGTTCATAATATAGAAAAGCTGCAAACAGGCTGCATTAAAACCACTTAAGCCGTAATATAGCCAGTAAACCAACTGTAATACCTTGCAAAATGCCAATTAAAGCAACAGCAAATCCTTTTTTATATTTTATGTGAAAGTCAGTTGTCGATTGAATCAAAATAGGAACTCGGCTATGGTTAATGCATCAATAAAAATAAATTAAAAACGAGTTATTCTACAAGCTCGTTAGGTGAAAAAGGAAGTTCAGTGTCTGCCAAAAAAGTAATGTTCGCTTTAGATATCGAAAACGGTTGGCCACCAGTAAGTGCTGAAGGTGCTTGGTGCGAGCGAGTTAATGGTAACTATAAGTTAGTTAATGCCCCTTTCTTTGTTCCTGATTTGGCTTATGGCGATATTTTTTCTGCTACTCCTGATGAAGTAAATGAGCATATATTTGAATTTAAAGTTGTAAAAAAGTCAGGTCATTCTGTTATCTGGGTTATGAATAATGATGGTATAGATACCACTTTTTTCATAGATATGCTTAAACGACTAGGTTGTAAAGTTGAGACTCTCAACCAGTTTTCTTTAATGTCAGTCGATGTACCGCCAGGACTAGATCTTGATGCACTAGATCCACTATTAGATTTACATGAAGAACAAGGCTTAGAATATGCTTTTCCAGTCTGGAGGCACGGTGATTAATTTAACCTAATCGGGTAGACGTAGGTCTATAACCTCCAGCCCCCACACCACCCATCATGCACTTTTTATTAAAATGAAGTGCAATGGGCGGGTCATCTCCCGTAATGAATATTGATCCAAATATCTCTCAGTGACACTAAACCTTGTGAATCTAAGTCATTGCCTAGCGCAATGTTAATTCCTTTTGTTTTCGAGCTTCAACGGTAAGCATATGGCTAACAACACCTAGTTTACTCAATGTTCCAGGGGAACAGCGGCTCAAGGTTATTAGGCTGCTCAGTAAGGTGCCCAAGCAAGTAGAAATATAGTGCTAAAAACTGGACTAACATTGGCACTAAACAATGACTGAGGCGAAAGCAAAAAACCTTAATTAACCATAAATAATGCTTAATGTAGTTATGATAAATTGTTTAAAAAATCAATAACGTCCTCTTGTAAGTCACAATACTCATCATCATTCAAATGCAGTACATCTAAGACTTTTGATTCTATAATACCCCATTGTGGTATAGGCAAGCCTCGTCTGACCATAGTCACTAAGTTTTCAGACATTTTCAAAATAGCAAAGCAGATTTGCTCATCTGTATCTGTCACCTCAGCAAGAATAGCTGCATTGTGGTGGTTGAGGATTAACTGACATATCTCTTTTGGTAAATGCCAACTATTAGCAAAATAATAGCCAACAACTGCATGGTTTGTTTTATATAAACGCTCTTCAATCTCAATAATAGTTTCTTTGTCTGTTTGATTAGCGCAGTGCAAAGCGGTTAAATAATTATCATATTTTATTGCCATAGGAGGCACACCACAATCATGAAAAAGCCCAAGCGTATACAAGGGCTCTATGGCTATCTGTTTTTTAAGACGCTGACCTATCATCATGTTTACATTAGCAATCTCTGTTGAAGTATCCCAAAATCTTTCTAAGCTAATACAGCTGTTATCGGTTGCAAACATTTCTTTTAATTTCAAGCCTTGTGCAAGCACATTGACTCCGTCCCAACCAAGAAACATCACGGCTTGTTTTATATCAGACACAGTACGAGATAAGCCATAAGCAGGAGAATTTATTATTTTTAGTATTGCTGATGAAATTGCTAAATCTTTTACCACTACCTTAGCGGCATCAGCAATAGGCGCATCGCCAGTTGCTATTAAATTTTGTAACTCAGTTAATATTTCAGGTTTAGGAGGAATAATAAAATTTCTATTTATATCTTTCAGTATCTGTTCGTTTATCTCAATCATGTATGTTTGATCCCTGAAGGTGCTTATCATTATAAGAACAAATAGATAATTAATAGTAGAAGTTCATCGCAACTATGACAACTAAAATAGGAAGCGCTAAATGAATTACAGCCCAAATAGTTAAGCTATTACTGACAAACAAAAAAGTACTGTACATACATACAGCACCACTTAAAGTGCTACTTTATTAATCAATTAAGCTATAAAACAAAAACGGCAAGCCGAGGCTTGCCGTTTTATTACACTTAAAAAAGGTTTACTTACAAACGAATACCGCCGTCAATCTCAACCACGCGACCGGTGAAGAAGTCGTTTTCGATAATATACTGCGCTGTGTGCGCAATTTCATCCGCTTCACCAAAGCGCCCTACGGGTGTTACTGCTAGCATACGCTGCTTGGCTTCTGGTTTCATAGCATCAGTCATATTAGTACGAATAACGCCTGGTGCAATGGCACCTACACGAATACCAAAACGGCCAAGTTCTTTTGCCCAACCAGTGGTCATTGCTACCACACCCGCTTTCGACGCAGCGTAGTTAGTTTGACCAATGTTACCTGCACGAGCAACACTCGACATATTAACTATCACGCCACCTTTACCCGATTCAATCATATGGCACGCAGCTTCACGCCCCGCTAAAAACACGCCGGTTAAGTTTACATCAATCACTGACTTAAATTGATCAAGGGCCATTTTAGCAACCACTTTGCCTTCTTTGGCTTTGATAAACATACCATCGCGTAAAATACCGGCATTATTTATCAATACACCAATATGACCAAAATCTGTATTGATGGAATTAAATGTATTTACCACCGCATCTTCATCAGTCACATTGGCAACATAGGCTTTTACAGTTACACCATGTTGGCTAAGCTCAGCAACTGCATCATCTAACAACGCTTGTTGCATATCAATTAACGCAATATTAGCACCAAGCGACGCAAGTTTATGCGCCATTGCAAATCCTAAGCCTTGCGCGCCACCGGTGATCACCACGGTATTATTTTTAATTTCCACCTGTTACTCCTTCGAGAATAATTTAAATATGGCGCTAAAGTCTTCGCTGCCCGCACCTTGGTGTTGCAACATGGTATAAAGGTTTTTAGCCATTGACCCCATCGGGGTTACTGAATTACTTTGCTGCGCGGCTTCCATCGCAAGACCTAGGTCTTTAGCCATTAAATCAACCATAAAGCCTGGTTTATAATCATTACTAGCCGGGGCTGTGGCCATCACACCTGGGCAAGGATTGTAAAGCTCAAGGGTCCAGTTACGACCAGAGCTGGCGGTCATAATGTCGCTCAGCACTTTTGCGTCAAGGCCATTATTTATACCCATTTGAATTGCTTCACTGGTTCCCGCCATTAAAATACTCAATAGCATGTTATTACAAATTTTTGCGACTTGTCCTGCGCCAATATCACCTGCATGAAAGATATTTTTACCCATATCAGCAAGCACCGGTTGGGCCTTAGCAAATTGCTCATCGCCACCACCGACGATAAAGGTCAGTGTACCTGCCGTTGCACCGGCAACACCACCGGATACCGGCGCGTCAACAAAGTCGATACCATGCTCACTAAGCTCAGCGCCTACGTCGCGTGCTGATGCTGCATCAATCGTTGAACAATCAATTACTAACGTTGACTTTGCTAAAATATGTACAAGTCCGGTATCACCTAAATAAAGTGACTTAACGTGCTTACTGGCCGGTAGCATGCTGATCAATACATCAACATCCGTTGCACAATGTTTAGCATCATCCGCGGCGATCGCGCCATTTTCAGCAAGTAGATTTACGACCGATCGGTTTAAATCAAACACCTTAACCTGATGACCCGCTTTAACTAAGTTGGCAGCCATTGGGCCACCCATGTTACCTAAACCAATAAAACCAATAGAAAGTGACATAACATTATCCTTGTGTAAGTTGTTTTAGTGGATGTGAGTCGTGATCCCAACGTTGAACAAAAAAACTCTCGACTAATTCATCAGGGATCTGTTCAAGCGTTTTAAACTGCCAATTAGGCGCGCCGTCTTTATCAATCAGTAACGCACGAATACCTTCTTGAAACTCACCGACTTCACCACAGCGAACCGACATACCCAGTTCCATTTGAAAACATTCGCCTAAACTTTTACCTTTTGAACTGGCAAGTTGACGCTCAACTAAGGCGCAACTGAGCGGGCAACCATGCTTTAATGCTTTTTGTGCTCGGGTAAGCCACGTATCGTCAGTTTCTAGATTTAAGATATAATTTACTTTATCGCGTAGATCAGTAAATTCACTCAATTTTTGAATGGTGGCTAAATGCGCCTTTACATTGCCTTTTGGCATTCGCCCAGAAACATTATCAAGTTCGGTAAGTAAACTGGTCAGCTTCTCGTGATTCAATGAAGCCGTTTTACCCCACTTAATACTGCACAATTGCTCAATCAGAGTGTCGTATTTATCCGCCTTGAGGTAGTGATCAGCCAATGCCACATACATTGCATCGTCACAATTAATAGACGCTGCAGTTAACCCCAAAAATAAGCCGACATGTTCAGGCATTTTATGTAGAAAATAACTGCCGCCTACATCTGGGTATAAACCAATTGTTAGCTCAGGCATAGCAATACGTGAGTTCTCAGTTACCACACGATGACTTGCTCCGGCCATTAAGCCTAAACCGCCGCCCATCACAATACCATTACCCCAAACAAGGATCGGTTTATCATAACAATGAATGAGGTGGTCAAGGCGATATTCGTGAGCAAAGTAATCTTCTATTAGATTTGCCGGTTCACCACTGTTCATAGCATTATGCAGGCTGACTACATCACCACCGGCACAAAATGCTTTATCCCCTGCCCCTTTAAGTATCACCATCGCAACATTACTGTCAGCCGCCCATGCGTTAAGTTGTGGCGCTAATAATTTGATCATCTCAAAATTAAGTGCATTTAACGATTTAGGGGAGTTGAGCGTGGCAAAACCAATGAGTGAGCCGTTTGCAGCGCTCGCAGTTTCAAACACCACGGGCGCATCTGGTGAATTTAATTGCGTTAACTCAGTCATTAGCCATTCACCCAATTTGCTTTGCGTTTTTCTAGGAAGGCATTCACCCCTTCTTGTTGATCTTGTGTATCAAACAAACCAACAAATAACTCACGTTCAAGGGGTAATATATGCGCCATTGGCTGAGTGCGGCCCTTTTGGATCAGGGTTTTACAAGCACTAACAGCAACAGGACTTTGATCTGCCACTTGATTAGCTAATTTAAGTGCCACCGCAAGACTTTCGCCTTGTGGTACCACTTCTTCAACTAAGCCGATTTGTAGGGCTTTATCTGCTTTTAGGCGCTCACCACATAAAATCATACGTTTAGCCCAGCCTTCACCAACTAACCATGCTAGGTTTTGCGTGCCACCCGCACACGGTAGTAAACCTACTTTGGCTTCTGGTAGTGCCATTTGTGCTTGCTCTTCTGCAATGCGAATGTCACATGCTAACGCCACTTCTAGACCACCACCCATGGCATAGCCATTGATCGCGGCAATGGATACACCTCTAAATGCAGTTAATGCTTCAAATGCGTCACCAAATACTTGCGACATAGTCGCTGCTACGCCTTTATCGCCACCAGCAAATACATTTAAATCAGCACCAGCACTGAAGAATTTTTCACCTTCACCGGTGATCACTAAGGAGTAAACATTTTTATTGTCATTGAGCTCATTTACCATATTTTTTAAGGCAATTAACGTGTCTTTAGTCCAGGTATTCGCTGGCGGATTAGACATGGTTAAAATCGCTACGTGACCTTCAATGGTTAATTCAATACTTGGGTTTGACATTTCGCGCTCCTTATAGAATATCGGCTGCTGATTCAGCTAAAATACGGCGTGCAATAATCACCCGCATGATCTCGTTAGTACCTTCAAGAATTTGATGAACGCGCACATCACGAACGTGGCGCTCCAGTGGGTATTCTTTGATATAACCATAACCACCATGAATTTGTAGTGCGTCATTACACACAGTAAAACCTACATCAGTGGCAAAACGCTTTGCCATGGCGCAATAAGTGGTTTTTTCGCTGTCATTATTATCAAGTTTAAAAGCCGCTAAACGCACCATTTGACGCGCCGCAACAAGCTCGGTATTCATATCGGCAATTTTAAATTGCAGCGCTTGAAAAGCAGCCAACGGTTTACCAAATTGTGTGCGTTCTTTTAAGTATTCACGGGCTGTTTCAAGTGCCGCTTGGGCAGTGCCAATTGAACAAGTTGCAATATTAATACGCCCGCCATCAAGGCCTTGCATTGCAAACTTAAAGCCTTCACCTTCTTGACCTAATAAATTATGAGCAGGTATGCGTACATCTTCAAAACTAATTAGTCGTGTTGGCTGCGCATTCCAGCCCATTTTTTCTTCTGCTTTACCGTATTCAACGCCTTTGGCATCAGCCGGTACTACAAACGCAGAAATACCCGCCGCACCTTCACCGCCAGTACGCGCCATAACTACTAACACTTCGGTCTCGCCTGCGCCTGAGATAAACATTTTTGAGCCATTGATCACGTAATCATCGCCATCACGAACCGCTTTTGTTTTCAATGAGGCTGCATCGGAGCCTGAACCAGGCTCTGTTAAACAATAAGAAGCTAGTAGTTCACCCATAACAAGTTGGTCACAATATTTAGCTTTTGTTTGCTCAGTACCAAAACTTGCAATCATCCAGGTCGCCATATTGTGAATGGTCAACATTGCGGTTGTAGCTGTACAACCCATCGCCAACTGTTCAAAAATAATACTTGAATCTAAGCGCGACAGGCCTAAACCGCCTGCTTCCTCTGGCGTATACAAACCACAGAAACCCAGTTCACCTGCAGCTTTAATGGTATCTTTTGGAAAAATATGTTCGCGGTCCCATTTTGCTGCATAAGGAGCCAGTGCTGATTCTGCGAATTGACGAGCTGTTTGAGCAAATGCTTGCTGATCTTCAGTTAAATTAAAGTCCATTGGAGACCTCTTGTTTATAATTGCGTTGTCAAATTAGATATTCGTGAAGAGCAACGAAGGCAATATTGTGTGTGAAATCGCCTTCGTGCCCCTCTTTTTTATTATGTGGAGTAAGTTAAATTAGTTATTTAAGATTAATGCTCATGTTTGGACCAGAGGCAATCTCGTCTTCAAACCAACGTGAAGTAATTGTTTTGGTCTCAGTATAAAAACGAATACCTTGCTTACCGTACGTATGCGTATCGCCATAGAATGAACCTTTCCAACCGGTGAACGAAAAGAATGGCAGTGGCACAGGAATTGGTACGTTAATACCCACTTGACCAACTTCAATCTCATGTTGGAACTTACGCGCAACCGCACCACTTGAAGTGAATAACGACGTGCCATTACCAAATGGAGAATCATTTATAAGCGCGATTGCTTCATCAAGCGAATCAACAAACATACACGCCAGTACTGGGCCAAAAATTTCTTCTTTGTATAAATCCATCTCAGTGGTGACGTCAGTAAATAAGGTAGGTCCTACCCAGTTACCTTTTTCATAGCCTGCAACAGTAAAATCAGAGCCATCAATTAAACACGTTGCACCTTGCTCTTTACCTTGTGCAATCAGTGACAAAATACGCGCTTTGGCTGCGGTCGATGTTTGCGGACCATAGGCTGCATCTTTGTCATCCCACACACCCGGGCGCACATTGGCAAAACCGGCTTTGATGTCTTCAACCCAGTCTTTCGCTTGGCCAACAAACACCGCCACTGAAATACCCATACAACGCTGACCCGCAGCACCAACAGAGGCACCAACAAGGTTATTAACTACATGTGAGCGACTTGCATCAGGCATGATCACCATGTGGTTTTTAGCACCGACACAGGCTTGTACACGTTTTAAATTAGCCGTGCCTTTAGAGTAAATGTATTCACCTACGCCGCACGAGCCAACAAACGAAATTGCGCGTACTGCGGGATCTTCTAATAAGCGGTCAACTTGTACTTTAGTGCCATGAACAACTTGTAGTACACCTGCAGGTGCGCCGGCTTCAATGAACAGTTCAGCGAGTCGCATTGGCGTCAGCGGATCTTGCTCAGAGGGTTTTAAAATAAAGGTGTTACCACAGACAATCGCCAGTGGGAACATCCATAGTGGGATCATCGCTGGAAAGTTAAACGGCGTAATACCCGCGCACACACCCAGTGGTTGCATGTATGAGTAAGTATCGATTTTACGGGCCACGTTTTCCATGGTTTCGCCCATCATTAAAGATGGCGCATTAGCTGCTTGCTCAACCACTTCAATACCACGCCAAACATCGCCTTTGGCATCTTCAAAGGTTTTGCCTAATTCATGGCAAATAATGGTGGCTAGTTCATCGTGGTGCTCTTTTAAAAGTGCTGCATACTTCATCATAATGCGCGCACGTTCAGTAATTGGCACGTCTTTCCAGCTTTTAAAGGTGTCTTTGGCAGATGCGATAGCCGCATCCATTTCAGCGTCGGTAGCACACGGTACTTGTGCTAACACTTCTTGGTTTGCTGGATTAATAACGTCAATCAGTTGATCTGATGTTGATTGAACAAATTCGCCGTTGATCAGTAATGGTACTTGGTGCATAACGCACTCCTCCCCAGAGGGTAATAAATTAAGCCGCAGTAGTTATTGTTAAAAGAGCCTACGGCTGTAAGAGTTTAAATTTAACTAATTTATAGTGCTTCAACCGCCAGTGCGACCGCCTCGCCACCGCCAATACATAAAGACGCTACGCCTTTTTTCAGGCCACGATTTTTAAGAGCATGGATAAGTGTCACTAAAATACGTGCGCCGCTAGCACCAATTGGGTGGCCAAGTGCACAAGCACCACCATTAACATTCACTTTGCTGGCATCAAGTTTTAATTCATTAATCGCCAACATTGTTACCATGGCGAATGCTTCGTTAATTTCCCATAAGTCAACGTCGTCAGTTGTCCAGCCTGCTTTTGCAAGCAAACTATTCATTGCGCCAACAGGAGCAAGAGTAAACTCACTTGGTTTTTGAGAATGGGTACTGTGCGCAACAATACGACACAGTGGCGTAAGCCCTTGTGCTTTGGCGTGCGATTCACTCATTAAAATAAGGGCTGCGCCACCGTCTGAAATTGACGATGAATTAGCCGCAGTGATGGTGCCGTCTTTTTTAAACGCAGCACGCAAACCGGGAATTTTTTCTGGGCGTGCATTACCTGGTTGCTCGTCAATGCTGATGGTTACATCGCCCTTGCGAGAGCTAATAGTGTGCGGCGCAATTTCATTTACAAAATCGCCATTTGCAATCGCTGCATTGGCTTTGGTCAGTGAATTAAGTGCAAATTCATCCATTTGCTTGCGGCCAATACCGTATTCATCAGCCGTATCTTGAGCAAAACAGCCCATCGCTTTATTATCGTATGCGTCTTCTAGGCCATCACTCATCATGTGATCTTTAATTTCGCCATGGCCCATACGCATACCGCCACGCGCTTTAGGAATAAAATATGGCGAGTTAGTCATGCTTTCCATGCCACCTGCAACCGCGCTGTTAATTGAACCGGCTTTAATTAAATCATGTGCAAGCATGGCGGCCTTTAAACCTGAACCACATACTTTGTTGATGGTCGTAGCGCCAGTACTGCGCGCAAGACCTGCTTTTAACATTGCTTGACGTGCTGGCGCTTGACCTAAACCTGCCGGTAATACACAGCCCATGATCACTTCATCAATAGCTGTATCGCTTAATCCGGTGTCAGCAAGCGCACTGGCAATGGCTGTTGCACCTAACTCAGTGGCGGCTGCATCACTAAGGGCTCCCATAAAACCACCCATTGGGGTGCGTTTTGCTGCTACAATAACAACGGCTTCGGTAGTCATAAAAAAGGCTCCATTTTATAATTGGCTATATTCATATGCAGAGATTAGCCAAACACTGTAATTTATAATCTGCTTATGAGCATACATAATATTTACGTTTACGCCAACGTAAATCTAAAATCAAGATTTTTGCGCCCAACGAAAGTGTAAACATATCTTTATTTTGCTGTAGCCTAATACAAACAGCGCCCCTGCAAGCTGCATTAATACAGGTTACACCTGCTATTTATGGCTTTAGGTTATTAGTCTAAAGTATAAGTTCTACAATCCACTTTACCTTTACGTAAACTTCACTTATATTGGAGTTATTCGAATGAGGTAAAAACACTATGAATCAAGATAATCAAACAAACTTTGCAAGTTCAGCCGCCGAACCGGCAAGCAATGAACAAACCTTTAGTATCAGTGAACTGGCTAAAGAGTTTGATATAACCACCCGCTCAATTCGCTTTTACGAAGATCAGGGCTTAATTTCACCTGAGCGTAATGGCCAAACCCGTATTTATTCAAAACGCGATAAAGTGCGTTTAAAACTTATTTTACGTGGCAAGCGGTTAGGTTTTACCTTAGCTGAAACAGGCCGTTTGTTTGAACTTTATGATGCCGATAAATCCAGCGCTAAACAGTTAGTGACTATGCTTGACTTAATTTCAGATAAAAAAGCTGATCTAAGCCAACAAATGGATGACATTAAAGTTGTCTTGATGGAATTAGTAACCGCAGAGCGTCGTTGTCGCGACACCTTAAATCAATTAGATGAATAACTAGTTTTAAACAATAACGATTAAATGACTATTCATTAACAGTCTCTCACACAGGAATGAATCATGAGCACTATTTCACTATATAAAGAAATGAACTTTGGCCTTGGCGAAACCGCAGATATGATCCGCGATCATGTAAACAGTTTTGCTAGCCAAGAAATTGCCCCTTTAGCTGAAAAAACCGATCTTGATAATGCGTTTCCTAATCAGCTTTGGCCACAACTTGGCGAAATGGGCTTACTAGGTATGACCGTACCCGAAGAGCTCGGTGGTGCCGGTCTTGGTTACCTTGAACACGTAATCGCAATGGAAGAAATTAGCCGAGCGAGTGCCTCTATCGGCCTAAGTTACGGTGCTCATTCTAACCTGTGTGTTAATCAAATTAATCGCAATGGCACGCAAGCACAAAAAGAAAAATACTTACCTAAATTAATTAGTGGTGAGCACATTGGTGCCCTTGCCATGAGTGAGCCAAACGCAGGCTCTGACGTAGTATCAATGAAACTTAAAGCCGAGAAAAAAGGCGATAAGTACATTTTAAACGGTAATAAAATGTGGATCACCAATGGTCCAGATGCGCATACTTTAGTGATCTATGCTAAAACTGATTTAACCGCTGGCGCTAAAGGCATCACCGCATTTATTGTTGAGAGTAATTTCCCTGGTTTTTCTACCGCCCAAAAACTCGACAAACTCGGGATGCGCGGCTCAAATACCTGTGAATTAGTGTTCGAAAACTGTGAAGTACCAGAAGAGAATATTCTTGGCAATTTAAACGAAGGCGTTAAGGTACTAATGAGTGGCCTTGATTATGAACGTGTTGTGCTAGCGGCAGGCCCGCTGGGGATCATGCAAGCCTGTATGGATATTGTAGTACCGTATATTCATGAACGTAAGCAGTTTGATACACCGATTGGTCAATTTCAGCTGATACAAGGCAAAGTAGCCGACATGTATACACAAATGAATGCAGCTCGCTCTTATGTATACACTGTTGCGCGTTCATGTGATCGCGGTGAAACGACCCGTAAAGATGCCGCAGGCGCAATTTTATATGCGGCAGAGCTGGCAACTAAAATGGCACTTGATGCTATTCAAATTCTCGGTGGTAACGGTTATATCAACGAATACGCCACTGGCCGCCTATTGCGTGACGCTAAGCTTTATGAAATTGGTGCCGGTACCTCGGAAATTCGTCGCATGCTAATTGGTCGCGAATTATTTACTGAAAGCCGTTAAGGATAAGCGCTATGACTATTTTAAAATCAAGCGTCAACCCTCACGACCCGCAGTTTTTGCAAAATCATAAAAATATGGCGGCACTGGTTGATGATTTACGCGATAAAGTAAGCGAGATCAGCCAAGGTGGTGGCGTAGCGTTAATAGAACGCCATGAAAGCCGTGGTAAAATGTTCGTGCGTGAACGCATTAGTACCTTACTTGACGAAGGTTCACCATTTTTAGAGATTTCACAATTTGCAGCCTTTGGTGTTTATGAGCAAGCGATTCCTTGTGCCGGTGTAGTTGCTGGTATTGGCCGTGTTAAAGGCGTTGAATGTATGATCATCGCCAATGATGCGACAGTTAAGGGCGGCACCTATTTTCCACTAACCGTTAAAAAACATTTACGCGCACAAGATATTGCCGAGCGGTGTCACCTACCGTGTATATATTTGGTTGATTCAGGTGGTGCCAACCTACCTGAGCAAGATGATGTATTTCCTGACAAACTGCACTTTGGTCGTATTTTTTATAATCAAGCGCGTATGTCGGGCAAAGGCATTCCACAAATTGCAGTCGTTATGGGTTTATGTACCGCAGGTGGCGCGTACGTGCCTGCAATGGCCGACGAAAGCATCATTGTAAAAGAGCAAGGCACAATATTTTTAGCCGGCCCACCGCTGGTAAAAGCGGCTACAGGTGAAGAGGTAACCGCAGAAGAACTTGGCGGCGCTGATGTCCACTGTAAAACATCAGGGGTTGCCGATCATTACGCTGAAAATGACGCTCATGCGTTATCAATTGCTCGCCAATGTATTGAACGAATTAATTATCAACGCCCTACTTCGCCAATATTAGAGCAAGTAAAAGCACCGCGTTATGATATTAACGAATTATACGGCATTGTTGGCACCGATCTTAAAAAGCCATTTGATGTTCGCGAAGTGATTGCACGTACCGTGGATGACTCTTCGTTTGATGAGTTTAAACGTTACTTTGGCGATACTTTAGTGACTGGGTTTGCGAAAATCTATGGTCATCCGGTTGGGATTGTTGCTAACAATGGCATTTTGTTTAGTGAGTCAGCTCAAAAAGGCGCGCACTTTATACAGCTGTGCGCACAACGAAATATTCCACTGGTGTTTTTACAAAATATTACCGGCTTTATGGTAGGTAAAAAATACGAAGCCGAAGGCATTGCTAAACACGGCGCTAAAATGGTGATGGCTGTTTCGTGTGCTGATGTTCCAAAATTTACCGTATTAATTGGCGGCTCTTATGGCGCAGGTAACTATGGCATGTGTGGTCGTGCGTTTGAACCGACTATGATGTGGATGTGGCCTAATGCGCGTATTTCTGTGATGGGCGGCGAACAAGCAGCAGGCGTTATGGCGCAAGTTAAACAAGATGGTTTAGCCCGTAAAGGCCAAAGCATGACTGATGAGCAAATCAGCGAGTTTAAACAGCCGATTATCGAGCAATACGAGCAACAAGGTCATCCATACTATGCCAGCGCCCGTTTGTGGGATGACGGTATCATCGATCCAGCAGATACCCGAAGTGTGCTAGGTTTAGCTCTCAGTGCTGCAGCCAATGCACCAAAACGTGATTCGCAATTCGGCGTATTTAGAATGTAAGGACGTGAGTATGTCAGTAACACTACAAATAACTAAATCAAATGTGGCTGTACTCGTTTTAAGTCGCCCTGAAAAGCGCAATGCCTTTAACGAGCAAGTGATCCAAGAACTTATTCAATGTATAGAGCATGCTAATAGCTTAAATGTACGCGCCCTTGTTTTAAAAACTGAGGGAGAGCATTTCTCTGCAGGGGCTGATCTTAATTGGATGAAGTCCATGGCAAACAATGACTTCAGTGAGAATCTTGCGGATTCAAAACAACTTGCCAAATTAATGCATGTATTAGCCAGCAGCCCACTGCCAACGGTATGTGCTGTGCAAGGCGCGGCATTTGGCGGCGCACTGGGCTTAATTGCCTGTTGTGACATAGCCATATGCCAAGACAATGCACAGTTTTGTTTAAGCGAAGTAAAACTTGGCCTCATTCCAGCTGTAATCAGCCCGTATGTGATCAGAGCCATTGGCGAGCGCGCTGCACGTCGTTATTTTTTAACCGCTGAGATTTTTGATGCCCACACAGCCAAGCAATTAGGCTTAATTCATCAAGTAACCGGTAAACTTGAATGCGCGCTTGATCAACTACTCGAAACACTGATCAACAACGGCCCTGTCGCGGTTCGCGCAGCAAAACAATTGATCAACGATGTAGCTGGCCATGATATTAATGAACAAATCATAAATTTAACCGCAGAGCGTATCGCCAAAATTCGCGTATCTGAAGAAGGTCAAGAAGGGTTATCTGCCTTTTTTGAAAAACGCCCACCAAATTGGCAAAAATAGGGATCACCATGAGCACACAATCATTACAAAAAATTCTTATTGCTAATCGCGGCGAAATTGCCTGTCGGGTTATGCGTACCGCAAAGCAAATGGGCTTAACCACTGTGGCGGTTTACTCTGATGCAGATAAAAATTCACAACATGTAAAACTCGCCGATGAAGCCTACCATATTGGCGCAGCGCCGAGTAAAGACTCCTATTTGGTAGCTGATAAAATTATCCAAGTAGCACTGGATGCAGGTGCTGATTGCATTCACCCAGGTTACGGCTTTTTATCTGAGAACAGTGAATTTGCAAAGGCGTGTGAAGCCAATAATATTGCGTTTATAGGCCCACCAGCGAGCAGTATCGAAGCAATGGGCTCAAAAACCCGCGCCAAAGAAATAATGGCAGCCGCGAATGTACCATTAGTACCTGGTTATTATGGTGACAAACAAGATCCTGCGTTTTTACAAGCTGAAGCTGAAAAAATTGGTTACCCAGTGCTTATCAAAGCAGCCTTTGGTGGCGGTGGTAAAGGCATGCGCGTGGTTGAACATGCAAAAGACTTTATCAGTGCTCTACAAGGTGCACAGCGTGAGGCAATCGCCGGTTTTGGTAACGACTTAGTACTACTTGAGCGCTATGTTAATAAACCACGCCATGTTGAAGTGCAAGTGTTTGCTGATAATCACGGTAACTGTGTGTACTTAGGTGATCGTGATTGTTCATTACAACGCCGCCATCAAAAGGTGATTGAAGAAGCCCCCGCGCCTGGTTTATCTGACGAACTACGCAAAGAAATGGGCGAAGCCGCAGTACGCTGTGCACTTGCGATCAATTACCGAGGTGCAGGCACGGTGGAGTTTTTACTGTGTGGCGATGAATTCTTCTTTATGGAAATGAACACCCGGCTGCAAGTTGAGCACCCTGTTACTGAAATGGTGACTGGTGTCGATTTAGTTAATTGGCAAATTAACGTCGCCGCAGGTAACCCATTACCCATGCAACAAAGTGATATCCAATTACAGGGCCACAGCTTTGAAGCGCGTATTTACGCCGAAGATCCAAGCAATGACTTTATTCCTTGCTCTGGTACCATCAATGGCTTGTATATACCAGTTCAATCTGAGTATGTACGCATTGATACTGGGATCATGCAAGGGGATGAGATCAGTCCATTTTACGATCCTATGATCGCTAAATTGATCGTTCATGATGACTCGCGCGAGCAAGCTTTAGCACGATTAAGCACAGCCCTTGAACAATTTCATTTAGCGGGCTTTAGTTGTAATGTGAGCTTCTTACACACCCTTGCTAACCATGCAACCTTTAAGCAAGGCGCTCCTGATACTCACTTTATTGAAGAGCAAGGCGATGCGTTGCTTAAAGTTAATCAACAACACGCTGTTAGCAGCCGCATTATAGCTGCATTTAGCTATTTAACTGGGCTTAATCGTCAAGGAACTCAGAACGCATGGGACAGTCTAGCTGGTTTTAAACTCAATGCAGAAGCAACAATCAAGGTGCCATTCGTTGATAATGCGATCACTGCAACAGCTCATCAAGCGGGGTACACAGTCCGCATCGATGAGGTTGACTATACAACCTCTGGCAGTATCGACAATAACCTGTGTAGTGTATTTATCAATGGCAATAAACATATCGCCCATGTGGTTACTGCAGACAATAGCATCACAGTAATGTACAAGGCATTGCAAACTACCTTTGATATTTTTGATAAACACTATATCAGTGATCACGAAAGCGATGCCCTACCGCTTGCAGCACCACTTAATGGTACCGTTGTAAAACACCTTATTGACGTTGGCAGCACCATCACAAAAGGTGATGCTGTGGTGATCATAGAAGCAATGAAAATGGAATATACGCTTACCGCCCCCCATGATGGTGTATTGCAAAGCTATTGTTTTGCAGAAGGTGCTCTGGTGAGTCATGGTGCCCTATTAGCAATTGTCAGCGATGAGAGCGCAGCAGATGAATAGTACACTACCAAGTCATGTTCGCATTGTTGAAGTGGGTGCCCGTGATGGCTTACAAAACGAGCGTGCAGTAACTACTCAAGATAAGGTAACCTTAATTAACGCTCTTGCTGATGCAGGTATTAAAGACATTGAAGCAGGCGCATTTGTATCACCGAAATGGGTGCCACAAATGGCCGATTCCAGCAATGTGATCAGTGCGCTTGATTTACCTACGACTAATTTAACGGCACTTACGCCTAACTTAAAAGGTGCAGAAGCAGCCCAGGCTGTAGGTATTAAAGAATTTGCTATTTTTACTGCTGCCAGTGAAGCCTTTTGTCAGAAAAATATTAACTGCTCAATTGACCAAAGCATAGCCCGCTTTACTGATGTAATGGCCTTTGCTAAATCACATAATATTCGTGTTCGTGGTTATGTTAGTTGTGTGCTTGGCTGCCCATACGAAGGCGATATCGATCCGCAGCGCGTACTACAAGTATGTCAAAAGTTATTAGACCTTGGTTGTTACGAAGTAAGCCTAGGTGACACTATTGGCGTAGGTACCGCAAAAAAGGTCGATGAGCTGTTGGACGTGCTACTAGCTGAAATTGATAAGTCATTGTTAGCTGTTCATTTTCACGACACTTATGGTCAAGCGCTCACAAATATTTACACTGCCTTAAAGCGAGGTATAGCAACGGTTGACAGTGCGGTTGCAGGCCTTGGTGGCTGCCCTTATGCAAAGGGTGCGTCAGGAAATGTTGCCACTGAAGATGTAGTTTACTTACTACAAGGACTTGGCATAGAGCATGGAATTGATTTAGAAAGACTGGCTAAAGCTGGTTGGGCAATTTGCACGGCATTAAATAAACAACCTGTGAGCAAGGTATCCTTGGCACTTAAAAATCAAACTACTGATCAATAGTCTATATTTAGCCTTAAATTAGTAGTCATATAATTACAAATAAGGAGTGGGCCCATGGCCGGTTTCGATAAAGTGGTTTCAAGTTATGAAGCTGCAATGGAAGGCTTAAAAGATGGCGATACCATTATCGCTGGTGGTTTTGGTTTATGCGGTATCCCTGAGGGGTTGATCAGCGAAATCAAACGTAAACAAACCAAAGAACTTACTGTGGTATCGAATAACTGCGGTGTAGATGATTTTGGTTTAGGTATTTTATTGCACGACAAGCAAATTAAAAAAATTATTGCCTCCTACGTGGGTGAAAATGCCCTATTCGAACAGCAATTGTTGAGCGGCGAAATTGATGTAGAGCTTACTCCGCAAGGTACGCTGGCTGAAAAAATGCGTGCCGGTGGTGCTGGAATTCCTGCTTTTTATACAGCAACAGGTTACGGTACGCCTGTGGCAGAAGGTAAAGATGTAAAAGAATTTAACGGACGCCCTTATATCTTAGAAGAATCAATCACTGGTGAGTTTGCCATTGTAAAAGCATGGAAAGCGGACCGTTATGGTAATTTAGTGTTTCGACACACGGCGATGAACTTCAACCCAATGGCCGCAACAGCAGGTAAAATTACCGTTGCTGAAGTTGAAGAAATTGTTGAACCAGGCGAACTTGAGCCAAGCCAAATTCACACCCCTGGTATTTTTGTTAATCGCGTGATCAAAGGTAACTTTGAAAAACGCATTGAACGTGTAACCACTCGCGATTAAGGAGCAATAATTATGGCATTATCACGTGAACAAGTCGCAATGTGCGTTGCACAAGAACTACAAGACGGTTATTACGTTAACCTCGGTATCGGTATTCCTACGTTAGTGGCAAACTACGTACCTGATAACATTGAGGTGATGTTACAGTCTGAAAATGGCTTACTAGGCATGGGGCAATACCCTACTAAAGCAGAGCTTGATGCAGATATGATCAACGCAGGTAAAGAAACCGTGACAGCAGCTAAAGGCGCAGCCATATTTAATAGTGCAGATAGTTTTGCAATGATCCGTGGAGGTCATGTAGACTTAACTGTTCTAGGTGCATTTGAAGTTGACCAAAACGGTAGTATCGCATCGTGGATGATCCCTAAAAAGTTGATCAAAGGCATGGGCGGCGCGATGGACCTTGTCGCTGGTGCAAAAAATATTATCGTTACTATGACCCATGCAAGTAAACATGGTGACTCGAAACTGCTAGAAAGTTGCTCTTTACCTTTAACTGGTGTTAACTGTGTGAAGAAAATAGTAACAGATTTAGCCGTGTTAGAAGTCAAAGACGGCGCATTTCATCTTTTAGAACGCGCACCGGGCGTGTCAGTTGATGAAATTATTAGTAAAACAGCAGGTAAATTACTTGTTGATGGTGAAATCCCTGAGATGGTTTTTTAATTTAACGCTCAGGTCCACCTTGTACCGACCTCATTCCCAGTGCCAATGGCGCTGAGTTACCCAAAATCCCTCGCAAGAGGGATTTTTTTTGGCTGCACCAATTTGTCACACAAATAGCGTATAATGCCCCATGATTGTGAAAATCACTGAAATTGCTTAAACATATAATTTAATAAGCAACGGAAATAACTTAATATATTAGCTATTTAAATACTTATAGCAGATTAAACAATCCAATAAAGTCTATTTATTAGGCATTCTGGCAAATATTACCTATTCCCATACTTTAAGCAGAGGTTTTTTGCAAATTGGGATAATAATTGCTTAACTAACGTTATTGAGAATTACTAGCAACGACTATGCAAACACCTATCAGAGGATTGCGTTCATTTTGTTTTGCGGCAAGAACGCTAAGCTTTAAAGAAGCCGCCAATCAGCTTTATTTGACTCCATCTGCTGTTAGTCATCAAATAAAGCAACTAGAAGAACAGTTAGGGATTGAGTTGTTTGAGCGCCAAACACGCTCGATCAGACTTACAGCTGCGGGGAAAAACTTTTATGACTCGGTATCACCACTTATAAAAGCACTCGAAAAAACCATTAACGAATTTAGTCAGCTGCAAGAAAATATAACCATCAGCATTACTTTGCCAGAGTTTTTTGCCAGTGAGTTATTAATGCCGAAACTGAGCGAGTGGACTGTTGAGCACCCTAAAACCAATTTACAACTAAACACCATGAAAACGCGTAAAGAGTTAACTAAACAAAGTGATTTATCTATTGTGCTGTCGTCTTCGAAGCCAATTGAAGGCGTTGTCCACGAGCTGTTTTCATTACAATACACACCGGCTTGTAATAAAGAAAATTGGCAACAGTGGCACAAAAAGCCACTTGAAGCATTACAACAAGTGCCGTTAATTTTGCACAAAGCGCGTCCTTGGGCTTGGCATCAATGGGCTGAACATGCAGGCCTTGATGACTTTTCACCCAAGCAAATTATACAAGTAGATAGTATGTTTGGTGTTGCCCGTGCAGCGCAACAAGGTATGGGTATAGCGCTAATTCCTTTGCCTATTAGTCAAACATGGTTTGACGAAGGCTGGTTGTGCAACTTTACTGATGAACCATTAGTAACCAAGGATAAATACTATTTAGTACAGCACTACCCTGGCGAGGCAAATGCACAGCTTGAGCTATTTATAAAATGGCTGCTAGACACATTTAAACACTTAAAATAAAGCGAATAACAGTGATGATCCGACATTAATTGTACTCTTATAATTTGATATACAACTCATTAAATACGATAAACCCAGCTCAATGGGTTTATCGTAAAAATAGTTTATTTTGAAGCCTTACTCTGCAATTTCCTCAGCCATTATTCTAAACTGTTAGGTGTCTTTGCGAGCGACAAAATCTAACACAGTTGCATTGATACAATAACGATCTTCACCTTTTGGGCCTTCACCTGGGAACAAATGCCCTAAATGAATACCCGTAGATTTAGATTTAATTTCAATACGTTGCATACCGTAACTATTGTCTTCATGCATGGTCACACTGTCTTTGATAGGGTGAGTAAATGACAGCCACCCGGTGCCCGATTTGAACCGATCCCGAGTATCAAACAGTGGTACACCACTGAGTTTGTCTATAAAAATACCATCCGGGGTATTTTTAAAAATATCGTACTGTTTACAAAACGGACTATCTGTACGGGCCTTAAATGCCACTGTATATGCTTCACTATCCCCTAATTTAAATGCGCCAAGTGCTTTATAAAACTCTTCGCTAGACACATAACCTTGGCGACCATAAACCTCTTTACCATCTTCTAAAAATAAGATTGTTGGGGTGGCCCAGGTCGCTGATTTAATCGTTAAACCATCAAGTTGATCGGCTTTACGATAAGTGACGGCAATGGTTCCTTGATAATCATTTAACACATCTTTTTTGAGTTTTTCACAATAAGGGCAGTAATCTCGTGAATCAATGATCACTATCTGCTTTCCTGCGAGTAAAGCCGTATTATCAACTTTATCATCACTGCGTTTTTCAAAAACAACGCCTGTTGAATGATCAGGGCAATAGCCATTAGGATTTTTAACTAAGTAGTCTTGGTGATATTCCTCAGCCGGAAAAAATACCGTTAATGGTTTTATAATGGTTTTTATAGAGCCATAACCAGCTTGGGTTAGTTTATCTTGATACTGCTGTTTTAATTCTTCAGCCAGTGCAGCTTGTTGCTCAGTAGTAGTTAAAATAATTGAACGGTACTGCGTGCCAATATCATTTCCTTGGCGATTTTTTTGCGTTGGATCATGACTTTCAAAGTAACTTTTTAATAACGTTGCAGCACTGATTATATTGCTATTGTAAGTAACCTGAACAACTTCAGCGTAATTATTTTCATCGAACTTGCGCGATGATTGGGTAATATTACGATAAGTTGCTTTAAAACCCTTACCATCTGCATAGCCTGACTTTGCATCAATTACACCAGGAAGCGCTTCATAACGTTTTTCTGCCCCCCAAAAGCAACCAGAACCAAGTACCATGGTTTCTAAATGCATTGTTGCTTGAATATCATTATCTTTTTCATTGTTAAGGGAAACACCATAACTTGCCGCACTGAACAAAATTGTTAAAGTGGTTAATTTAAGCCAATTCTTTGCTGCCAACATACTCTACCTCTTTCTATTTGTTGCTTCATTTTAGTAGACCTTGAAGCAGAACATATTATTTCAGGAATGTGGGTTATTTTATCGCTCATTATTGCGGCTTTACCGAATCCGACTTAACCTATGCGAATAAATGAGGTAAAACGTGTTTATTTAATAAAGGTACAAACATGAAAAACCTTATTGCTTTTTCTGCATTATCAATTGCCCTTGCACTTAGTACGCAAAGCCATGCTGCAGAGTTTAATTTTTCTTCCAAGCTTGATAGTAATGCACAAGCATTAGTGTTGTTTTACAGTGAGGATGGGAGCAATACCGCATTTAACTCAATCAATAAAAAGTTCAATGCTCAATTACAGCACGCTATTGAAAATGAAAGTTTTAGTGGCAAATACGCCAGTACTGTTGAATTAATTGCACCTTATAATAGTGACTATAAACGCGTGCTAATTGTTGGTACCGGTAAGCAAGATAAGCTTGATAGAGCGTTAATGACCAAACTAGGTGGTAATATTCATGCGCGATTAATGAGCAGTAAAACAACAACTGCTGCGGTTGCATTCGATGACGTTGAAGGCGTAAACAATAACAGTGTACTTAGTGCTCACTTTGCACACGGTGCAAATTTACGCGACCATCGTTTTGAAAAATATAAACAAACTCCGAACACTCACACTGTCAGTTATCATTTTGACGTTAGTAATTCCAAGCAAACAAAACGTAACTATTCTGAACTTGAAAGCATTCAAGCAGGAGTGTTTTTAGCACGTGATTTAACCTCAGAAGTGGCCAGCGAAATGACTCCTGTTGACTTTGCTAGTGCGGCAAAAGAGCTTGAGTCTCTAGGTGTAGAAATCACTATTTTAGAGCCTAAGCAATTAATAGAACTAGGTATGGGGGCACTTGAAGCTGTCGGGCGTGGCAGCGAACAAGGCGCTCGCTTAGTCGTTGCACATTACAAAGGCTCAAACGCGACCCCTATTGCTCTGGTTGGTAAAGGGATCACCTTTGACTCTGGTGGTTATAGTATCAAAACAGGCGCATCAATTGCGCGTATGAAATCTGATATGGCTGGCGCCGCCGCTGTACTTGGGACTATCAAAGCAATGGCGCTTGCAAAAGCTGACAAAAACATTGTTGCCGTTATGGGTATGGCTGCCAATATGGTGTCGCAATACGCTGTTGCCCCTGGTGATGTGGTTCGCACCGCAGAAGGTTTAAGCGTTGAGATTGTTAATACTGATGCAGAAGGACGCTTAGTATTAAGTGATGCAATGTGGTATGCACGTGAATATTTCAAGCCGGAGATCATGATAGACGTTGCCACCCTTACCGGCTCTAAAATCAAAGCCGTAGGTAACGATTATGCGGCGGTGTTTTCTGATGACGATACGCTTGTTACGCAACTCACTTTAGCTGGAATGCAAGTAAACGAAAACCTATGGCGCTTACCGCTGGGATATAAAGAAACCTTAAGTTCAGACATTGCCGATCTTAAAAACCTAGGCTCAAGTGGCCCCGGAGCAACAACGGCCGCCAGCTTTTTGCAACATTTTGCTGGTGAAACTCGTTGGGTACACATAGATATTGCAGGTAATGCACTAGCAACTAAAGGAAAAGATGAAATTTCACCAGGCGGCACAGGTTATGGTGTGCGCTTGCTCAGTGAGTGGCTGTTAAGTAATTAGCAGTAAGCTATTATAACTTAATGCATTCTACTAACATCATTAGTTGTTATAACAACTGTGGCATTATCAAACACCTACTCTAAGCAATAGTGAGTGATATGCCACAGTTTTTTATAGTCTGACTCACATATCTAGTTTACGTGTATTAGTCCAGAACATTCCATAACCAAACTAATGTGTTTGCGCTACACTGGGTAATGTTAATATTGCAAGGTTGTTAACTAGTCGCATCGCTATAAACATTTCATACGTTATATGCTAGTTTGAGGTATTCAAGAATAATAAATACATTTGGCTATGGATCAACAAACTATCTCTCCAACTATTAGTGTCCTCAGTAATAACAGCATATTGCTTGATGCCACTGCCCTAAACGATGACAGTCTGAGCATTCAAAAAAAAATCTGGGCACTAGTGCAACAATGCAACACCAGCGACGCCTTTATAGATGTAGTACCCGCAATGAACTCGCTGACAGTTTATTTAATAGACCCTACTTCGCTTGCTCACTGGCAAGCTCAGTTAGCACTTTGGTGGGCAAATATAAATCCGCACTACTATCAGGGTAAGCATCATAAAATTATTACCCAATACGGTGGTGACTATGGCCCAGATCTAGACTATGTAGCTGAGTATCACAATTTATCGCCACAACAAGTAATTGATATACATAGCCAAGGGCATTATCAAGTATTGTTTTTAGGCTTTCAGCCAGGCTTTGCATATTTGCACGGTCTGAATAGTCAATTACATACTCCGCGCAGAGCACAGCCGCGAACTCGAGTGCCCAAAGGTTCGGTTGCCATTGGCGCTAATCAAACCGCGATTTACCCAGCTGATTCGCCCGGTGGTTGGCATATTATCGGCCACAGTGATTTTGCATTATTTGACAGTGAAAATACTCCACCATGCGCAATACAACCAGGCGATACGCTGCAATTTATTACTAAGGAGTCGGTATTATGATCACCGTAATAAAGCCCGGAATGCAAATGACGATTCAAGATCTCGGCCGTCATGGCTATCGTCATTTAGGAATTGCCCAATCTGGTGCGCTTGACCCTTATGCAATGATCATTGCCAATCGTTTAGTGGGCAATGATGATAATCAAAGTGTTATTGAGATCACTTTAGGCTTAGCGCAATTACAGTTTCAATGTGCCACTGTTATTGCGCTGCATGGCGCTGATATGCAAGCAAAGCTTGATGGAGTAAGTATTTATCCCGGCTGGAGTTATCCAGTAGAGCAAGGACAAACACTGACATTTGCCACAGCTCGGCAAGGTTTTCGCAGCTACCTCGCAATTAAAGGCGGCATTGATTGTCATGCAGTGATGAATTCAACAGCCACCGATATTGCAGCAGGTTTTGGTGGCCTAACGGGCGCGCCTTTACAAGCCAATGATCAAGTCCCAATCACGCCATTTGATGGCAATTGGCCGCAACGTGGTGCGATTGCCCCCGCTAAGCGCAGTGTGATCCGCGTCCATTCAGGCCCACATCAACAATTACTATCACAACAATTTAGTGATTTTTTTGCCCAGACGAAATGGCAAGTCAGTCCGCAAAGTAATCGTATGGGAGTAAGGCTCAGTACTGAGCATAATCAATTAATGCATACACATTCATTGCCTTCTTTAGCTGTTAGCCCGGGCTCTATCCAACTAACACCCAGTGGTGAGCCTATCGTATTGCTAAATGATGGCCAAACAACCGGAGGATACCCGCTACTTGGTACTATAATAAGTGCGGATCAACACCAATTTGCACAACTTAAACCTGGTGACTTTGTAATATTTGAATTCGTCAACCTAGCAGCTGCAAATACTGCGCAGCGAAAACTTGACGCTCACCTACAACAATTGACTATTGCACTAAAAAACTTGAGCATCAGATAACCAATCACTAAATAAAAGCTCAGCTTAATAAATAATAATAAACACAGCACAGTGTAGGAACTATGATGTTTGATCTTAATTATTGGCCATTAATTGGCATTCCAGTGGTTGTGCTAGGATTTGCCTTGCGCTTTAACCCACTGATTGTAGTAACCGTTGCTGGCCTTGCAACTGGTTGGGCGGTAAATTTAGATATCCTCACCCTTTTGCAAACCTTTGGCGAGAAGTTTATGAACTCTCGTCAACTGGCCAGCTTTATTCTTATTTTACCCGTTATCGCACTGCTAGAGCGCTATGGTTTACAACAGCATGCGAAAAACTGGATTGCACAAATTCAAAGTGCCACCAGCGCACGTATATTAGCCCTGTATTTTATCGTTCGAGAATGCTCAGCAGCCCTTGGGTTATTAAGCCTTGGCGGTCAAGCACAAACTGTTCGTCCATTATTAGCCCCCATGGCATTAGGTGCCGCGACCAATAAACACGGTGAGCTGCCAAAACCCATAAAAGACATGATCAGCGCCCATGCAGCTGCCGTTGATAATATTGCGATGTTCTTTGGAGAAGACATTTTCATTGCTTTTGGTGCTGTACTATTGATGGATGCCTTCTTAAAGGAAAACGGCATTGCCGGTATTGAACCGCTGCATATTGGTTTATGGGCTATTCCGACCGCCATTGCCGCACTCATTATTCATTTATTTAGATTATCTCGTTTAGAAGCAAAAATAGCTCTGGCTGTTGCTCACTACAAACAGCAGGAAGTGTGATGAGTAAAGTACTAACAACCGATGTAACTAACTCAAACGCTACAATTATCACCATTGAGAACATTTATTTATTAATTGGTCTCGTTGTGATGTTTTTAGTTGTTCGAACGCTGCAAGACAAAAACCATCCAAAAAGGCTCACTACAGCATTATTTTGGTTGTTATTTGGTAGCAGTTTTTTATTTGGTGATGTATCGATTGCCTTGTTCGGCAAAGCCAACACTTATTTATGGGTTGGTGTGAGCGTAGTATTAATTGCCCTGTTAGCGGGCTTAAACCTAGTAAGCATGGGCAGTTATCAACCACTCACTGAACAGCAACAAACACAATCGGCCTCTCGCCTGGGCAATAAATTATTTGTTCCCGCATTAATGATACCCGTGATCACGGTATTACTGACTGTTTCTTTTGATGGTATCGCAATTGGTGATTATTACTTACTTGATCAACGTCATTTAACTCTCGCATCGCTCACTATAGCGTGTGTGTCTGCGCTACTTATTGGCTGGAAAATTACTGGGGGAAATCCGATTGAAGCTGTCACTGAATCCCGTCGGCTGCTAGATTCTATCGGTTGGGCAGCAATACTGCCACAAATGCTAGCAATGCTTGGTGGCGTGTTTATTGTGGCGCAAACAGGAGACTCAATTAAAGAGTTGGTTACTTTATTTATAGCGCCAGAGAATCGTTTTATGCTGGTGGTGCTGTATTGTGTTGGCATGGCGTTATTTACCATGGTGATGGGAAATGCGTTTGCTGCATTTCCGGTAATGACTGCGGGTATTGCTATGCCTTTTTTAATCGAAGGTCATGGCGCCAGCGCCGCACCACTGGTAGCAATTGGGATGTACAGTGGTTACTGTGGAACGTTAATGACGCCAATGGCAGCAAACTTTAATATCATTCCAGCGGCATTACTCGACCTAAAAGACAAATACCATGTTATAAAGGTGCAAATACCTACTGCGCTGGCCTTATTAACGGTCAATATTATTTTAATGTATATGGTGGTTTTTAATGACTAAACTGACATCAAGCATGCCCTGCGTATTGATAACTGGGTTTGCACCATTTGGCGGCGAATCGCTCAATCCGTCGTGGCAAGCGGTAAGCAAACTCGACGAACATTTAATCGCTAAGCACCGAGTAATAGCCCTTGAGCTACCGTGTGAGTTTAATACCTCATTAGAGGTGCTTTATAAAGCCATAGAGCAGCATCATCCGGTTCTAGTATTATGTATCGGCCAAGCCGGTGGCCGCAGTGAAATAAGCATAGAGCGTATCGCGATTAATATTGATGATGCCCGAATTAAAGACAACGCAGGAAAGCAACCCATTGATCACCCCGTCGTCAATAATGCCCCTGCTGCTTATTTTGCACAATTACCTATCAAACGCATGTTATTAGCACTGCAACAAAGTGAGATCCCAGCCGCCATTTCTAATACAGCGGGTACATATGTGTGTAATCACGTTATGTATGGTCTATTACATCATATCAATGAGCATGAACCACACATCAAAGGGGGCTTTGTACATATCCCTTATTTACCAAGCCAAGCTGTGCACCATAATGGCGCACCGAGTATGAGCGAAGAAACCGTGCTAAGCGCGTTAAAAGTAATGATCAACGAAGCTATTGTTGCAAAACAAGATGTAAAAGTCGCGGCTGGCACCACCCACTGACCAATTTGGTGCATCAGCGGCCATGCTGGTGCATAAATTATTCTGAAAATATTGTAAAAGCTATGTGACTTAGTTAATTATTTCTGTTAAAACAAACGTGAATGGTTAGGTATTATGACCTAACTAACACACATGATAGGAATGAGGAGTTACTATGTGTTCAATTTTTGGTGTATTAGATATAAAGTCTGATCCCGCTCCATTGCGTACGCAAGCAATTGAAATGTCAAAATTATTACGTCACCGCGGACCTGATTGGTCTGGTGTATATTCATCAGATAAAGCGATTTTAGTGCATGAACGTTTAGCCATTGTTGGTGTCTCAAGCGGTGCACAGCCTTTATACAACCCTGAAAAAACTCATATTCTAGCGGTTAATGGCGAAATTTATAATCACAAAGAACTTGCCGCTAACCTTGAAACCGATTTCACTTTTCAAACTCAATCAGATTGTGAAGTTATCTTAGCGTTATACAAACAGAAAGGGCCTGAATTTTTAGATGATCTGAACGGTATTTTTGCTTTTTGTTTATATGACGAAGAACAAGACGCTTATTTAATTGGCCGTGATCATATTGGTATTATTCCACTTTATACAGGCCACGATGAGCACGGTAACTTTTATGTTGCCTCAGAGCTAAAAGCACTTTCACCAATCTGTAAGCATATTGAAGAATTTCCTCCTGGACATTTTTTATGGAGTAAAGATGGTCAATTGCGCCCATATTATGCCCGTGATTGGCAAAGCTTCGATGCAGTTAAAGATAACAGCGCAAAAGCCGAAGACGTCAAAGATGCACTTGAAGCCGCCGTTAAACGTCAATTAATGTGTGACGTACCTTATGGCGTGTTGTTGTCAGGTGGTTTAGATTCATCCGTTATTTCAGCTATTACCCAACGTTTTGCAGCAAAACGTATTGAAGATAATGATGAAAGCGATGCATGGTGGCCTAAGCTGCACTCTTTCTCGGTTGGCCTTGAGGGCTCCCCAGATCTAGCGGCTGCACAAAAAGTAGCTGATATGATAGGAACTGTTCATCACCCGATTATATTTACGATTCAAGAAGGGATTGATGCCCTACGTGAAGTTATTTATCACATTGAAACCTACGATGTAACTACGATCCGTGCTTCTACTCCGATGTACTTAATGGCTCGCCAAATCAAAGCGATGGGTATTAAAATGGTGCTCTCTGGTGAAGGCGCTGATGAGCTATTTGGTGGTTACTTGTACTTTCATAAAGCACCAAATGCACAAGAGTTTCATGAAGAATTAAACCGTAAAGTATCTAAACTGCACATGTTTGATTGCTTACGCGCAAATAAATCAATGGCGGCATGGGGTGTAGAAGCCCGCGTTCCCTTCCTTGATAAAGAGTTTGTTGATGTTGCTATGCGTATCAACCCTGAAGCTAAAATGTGTAAAGATGGCAAAATTGAAAAGCATATTTTACGTGAAGGCTTTGACGGCTACTTACCTGATGAAGTGTTATGGCGTCAAAAAGAGCAGTTTTCGGATGGTGTAGGCTACAGCTGGATTGATACATTAAAAGAGTTTGTAAACGAGCAAGTAACCGATCAAGAGCTTGAAAACGCAAAATTTAAATACCCTATTAACACACCTGATTCAAAAGAAGCGTATTACTACCGTACTATTTTTGAATCTCACTTCCCAGGTGATGCAGCCGCTAAATGTGTACCACACGGTAAGTCAGTCGCCTGTTCAACGCCTGAAGCGTTATTATGGGATGCATCATTTCAAAATAATGCCGATCCATCAGGTCGTGCCGCAGGTATTCATAACGACGCCTATGCACAAAAGAAATAATAAGCCTAGTCGCTTATTAAATCTGGCAATAACTCACAGACTGCACAAAGCCCCGCGCTTTGTGCAGTCTTTTGCTATTGAGCAAGTTTTTAACGATACAGCGAGACGCTGTAAAGGTTCGTCTGCGTTAATTGTTATTTATAAAACAGGGTTAACAACTCGACTAATGCAGCGCATTGCAAAAAACACCGCTCAGCCCGCCACCGTATTTTTAAATCAAGCCAATATCAAAAAAAATCGATGCCCTATTCGTTGGTTTAATCACAGCCATGAGATCAGCCGCTGTGGTCATGGGACACTCGCCGCTGCACTGTTTTTAAAAAAATGGCAAGGGTTTAGCCCAAACACTTTTTATACAAATACAGGGGAAGTATTTAAAATCAGAATACATCAACGCGCACTGCAACTACAATTAGCCACCATTGATAGCACCGAGGTACAAACAGAGGTTCTGCTGCAACAAGCCATTCCTACCTCAATAGTGCAAAGCTATAAAACAGCAAAAATTAACGGCTACAGTACTGTGATGATTAACAGTGATCAGCCTTTAAAAACACTCGCGATAAATACAGCACAATTACAATACTACCCAAATGCAGTGATTGTATTGCAACAACGCCAAACAGCTAATCAAACCACACAGTGGCATTTTCGATATTTTGCTCCTTATTATGGCGTTGATGAAGATAGCGCTACAGGTTCAGCCATCAGCATTATTGCCCCCATAATCAAACAATACACTGAACAAACACATGGCCAGCTTTTCCAAGATTCTGTTTTCGGAGCAACCATTAATTACCGTTTAAAAGATAACAGCGTCATTATCAGTTAAGCCACTAAATTTGACGGTGTATTTTCCAAGCCCTGCATAGTCAATTTCAGTATCAACATCAGTGTCTAACTCAATAACACCACAATATGAGCCTGTTATGAGAATTTGGCCAGCAGCGAGCGTGATCCCACACTTAGCCAGATAATTTACTGCCCAATAGATTGGTGTTTGTGCCAGACCACATGGATGCTTGCCAAGATAGCTATGACACTGATTATTTTGTGTTATCGCGATAGTAATATGTGCCGCATCATAAGCTGCTTGCTTATTAATTTTAGGACCAAGTAACACCCCTTGGTTACTTAAACCATCCGCTAACTTTGCAAAGTGATTTGCTTGATACGCTGAAGAGAAACGGTTTTGGATCAGCTCAAGTGCCATATGCGTGTCACTCACCGCGTGGTCAATTTCAGCTTCGCTATAGCTGGCCTGCTTTGGCATATTTTGCGCAAACACAAAAGCAATTTCAGGCTCTATCCGTGCCTTGTTTTGTTCAGTATATAATCTGCAGATTTGTGCAAATGATTGCGGCGGCTTTAATATTGGAGCCAAAATAATCGCACCGTTATCAAGTGGTAATAGGCATTTCCAACCAAATACTTGGCCCTTGTTTAATGCAATCATCAATTGTTGAACAGCTAAACTATCTTCAGTGCTTGTTAATGCTAATTGTGGCGGTAAATCTGATTGTGGCGCTGCACTTGTGCGTTGTGCAAATAAATGTGCTGCAATCGTTTTTAATTTTGTAGAACGGTCCACACTAACCTCTTCGTAATAAGGTTTTATAATGGCTACACCAGCAGCCGTAGGTTTAATGCAGTATTTATACTATTAAAAAATCAATTTGCGCAGCATTTTTAGCTAAGTACAGTTAAATAATAAATGATGGACTGTGCATTATTTAAATTGGCCTCAATAAACACAATGCAAAATAACCCTGCTCGTCTTGCCACGTTTGCTCTAAACGTAATCCAGCTTGGGCGCTAAGTTGAGTAAATGCCTTTAGTGCGTATTTATGGGAGTTTTCTGTATGGATGCTCTCACCTTGAGAAAAGCTAAATGATTCGCCATTGACGGTGACTGTTTGAGCACAGTTACTGATCAAATGCATTTCAATACGGCTTAGTTTTTCATTAAACCGTGATTGGTGATTAAACTGGCTAAGATCAAAATCAGCATTTAACTCAGCATTAATACGCTGGAGTAAGTTTTTATTAAATGCCGCGGTGACGCCTTGTTTATCGTCATAAGCATCAAGTAATACTTGACGGTCTTTGAGCAAATCAATGCCAATCAATACATAACCGTTAATACCACATAACCGATGGAAATTTTTCATGATCTCAATGGCTTTTAGCGGTGAAAAATTGCCTATTGTTGAGCCTGGAAAATACACGAGATTCGTTTGGCTATCCAATTGTGTTTCACGGCTTAACTGCTTTACCATTTGGCTATGAGTAAAATCCCCCAACAACGGCGAAATAGCTAACTCAGGAAATAATGGAGATAAATGAGCCAATGAGTAATTAAGCATTTCATTAGAGATCTCAAATGGCACAAAACTTTTCACATTCACTAAGTGTGCTAACAAATAAGCAATTTTTTTACCTGAGCCACAGCCCGGCTCTATGATTGATAAGTTATCAGGAAGCAACTTGGCAATTGCTTGACTGTGCTTGGTTAAAATGCTCAGCTCTGTGCGTGTCACGTAGTACTCATCAAGCTCAGTGATCTGCTCAAACAAAGCGGCCCCGTTATCATCATAAAAATATTTACAGGGTAGATTCTTTTGTTGCTGTGACAGTCCCGCAATAACATCGTTTAAAAAGCGGTTATCAATGTCGGTTGTCATTAATGTTGTTACTTGGCTCATGCTCAATCCTTAGCGAGTCTAATACCACTGCGCATCCACGCTTGGTGTGGGTAATAGAAATTGCGATAAGTTAGTCTTAAATGATTTTGCGGGGTAAGTTTACAGCCACCGCGCAGTACCATTTGATTCGCCATAAATTTACCATTGTATTCCCCTGCCACGCCTGCTATTGGCTTAAAGCCTGGATACGGTAAATAGGCACTGTTTGTCCACTGCCAACAGTTGTCGGTCAGCTGGATGATAGTTTGCGCCGCATTACTGTTAGCAACGCTTTCCCATTCAAATTCGGTTGGGAGGCGTGCTTGTGAGTAATGTGCAAAAGCGTTTGCTTCGTAAAAGGTAACATGGCTTAGCGGCTCATTTAGCGCCAAAGGCTGTAAGCCAGCTAATGTAAATTCAAACCACTCATTATTTACTTTATGCCAATAGAGTGGCGCAGTTTGCCGAGCATTATTTATCTGCGCCCAACCATCACTGAGCCAATGCTCTGGGTTTTGGTAACCACCATCTTGTATAAACGCTAAATACTCAGCATTAGTAGTTAGCCGGTTAGCAAATTTAAATGGCTGAATAAGCACTTGATGAGTTGGGCGTTCATTGTCGTAGCTAAACGTTTGCTCAGTTGCACCAATATTTGCAGTATGCTTTGAAAATGCCACAAAGCTAAGAGGACTGGCTTGCGTAACAGGATTTTCTATACGGTTGTTGTTAGTGTCACAATAAGCAGGAAACAACGGATTAACTGAAAAGTTATATTGAATGTCCATCAGCATTAGTTCTTGGTGCTGTTGTTCATGGTTAAGTCCTAATTCTATAACTTGCTTTATTGACTCGCTACACGGTGCACTCAGTAATTCAATCACCGCCCGGTCAACATATTCTCTATAGGTAATCACGTCATCTAAACTAGGCCGCGATAAACTCCCTCTGCAGGCACGCTTAAATTGTTCACCTATACCGTTATAATATGAGTTAAATAAAGTTTTAAAGTTAGGATTAAATACTGTGTAGTGAGAGCTATGTGCAATTAGTAAAAAAGTTTCAAAGAACCACGTTGTGTGCGCAAGGTGCCATTTACTAGGGCTTACATCGGCCATAGCTTGTAATTGGCAATCTTCTGCTGATAACGAGTTTATTAACGTCACGCTTTGGTGTCGAACACGCTGGTAATGATGGACTAATTGATGCTCATCAGCTGTGTTTTTAGTGTTCTCTTTGCCATGGTTACTCATAGTAATGACTAAATTCCTTATCACAACTTAACAATGATATAGCTCACCTAATGTTAAATCATATTCATATTACGCTTTCATTACTGCGACTATAAAACGTCAATCTCGTGCAGCTGCCTTTTACAACTACAAAAAATAATAGTTCAATTAACCACAAAAAACAGCCGCGATTACTTTAACAATCAAACTAATTTTTGACCTTTTGCGAATTATGTACTTTTATATAAAAACATAAAAATGGTTACAATGGCCATATAAGCCGCTATTTAACAACAAAATCATTTACATTTGGTATTTAACTCATACACTAGTAGCTGTATGATCATCTTTTAAATTAGTTAGTCTTCAAATAAATTAAAGTATCAATTATTACCTAACCTGAACTTTGCTTTAAAAATTTACTAACATAGTGATTTATTATCCGAAGCTTCAAGTTACTTAGACTAATTAAATTAGGTATGTTGCTGGTAACAAGCAGCTTGTTAGGACAACAAAAGAGGTATTGCATGAGCGAAAATCATGACAAATATAGTATCGACAATACGGATTACACCGTAGGTCAGGATAACGTGCAAAAATGGGGATTTGATATACACAACCCCGTTTTTGGCATCAGCGCGGGCCTGATTGTCATCTTTTTAATCGCCATTCTCGCTACCGATCCACAAACTGCAAAAGCAGCACTTGATGGTGTGAAACTCGATATAATTAATAATTTTGATGCCTTGTTTATGTGGGCTGCAAACTTCTTCGTTATTTTTTGTTTAGCACTGATTGTTTCTCCTTACGGAAAGATCCGTTTAGGAGGCAGTGATGCTAAGCCTTCATATACTCGTGTTTCATGGCTCGCTATGTTATTCGCCGCAGGCATGGGTATTGGCTTAATGTTTTGGGGGGTAGCTGAACCGGTTGCATATTTTACTGGTTGGTATGAAACACCACTGAATGTAACAGCCAACACCCCAGAAGCTGCAAAACTGGCAATGGGGGCAACTATGTTCCATTGGGGCCTGCACCCTTGGGCTATTTATGCTGTAGTTGGCTTATCACTATCATTCTTTACATATAACAAAGGTTTACCACTGTCTATCCGGTCAATTTTTTACCCTATATTGGGCGATAAAGCATGGGGCTGGCCTGGTCATATCATTGATATTTTAGCAGTACTGGCAACTTTATTTGGCTTGGCAACATCATTGGGGTTAGGCGCTCAGCAAGCGTCTGCGGGGATAAACCACGTGTTTGGTCTCGAAGGTGGCATTGGCTCACAAATACTCGTTATTGTTGGCGTTACCCTACTGGCTATTATTTCTGTTGTGCGTGGTATCGATGGCGGTGTAAAACTCCTTAGTAATATCAACATGCTAATTGCTTTTGCCCTTTTGGTATTTGTTTGCTTAGTTGGCTTTGCTGTTGCGATGGGTAATATTCCTACCACCTTTATGGGTTATGTAGAAAATATCATTCCATTAAGTAATCCACATGGCCGTGAAGACGAAACATGGATGCATGGCTGGACTGTATTTTACTGGGCTTGGTGGATTTCGTGGTCACCGTTTGTAGGCATGTTTATCGCTCGCGTATCACGCGGTCGTACTATCCGTGAATTTTTGATTGCGGTATTACTTATTCCAACATTGGTTACAGTATTATGGATGTCAATTTACGGCGGTATCGCAATTGATCAAGTAGTCAATGGTGTTGGCGCACTTGGCCTAAATGGTTTAACCGATGTCCCTATGGCTATGTTTCAAATGCTAGATGAATTACCTATGTCTAATATTTTGTCTGTAATTGCTGTGCTATTAGTTTTAGTGTTTTTTATCACTTCATCTGATTCAGGGTCATTAGTAATAGACTCTATCACTGCTGGCGGGAAAATTGATGCGCCAGTACCACAACGCATATTTTGGGCATCTATTGAAGGTGCTATCGCAGCCGCGCTACTGTGGATTGGTGGTACACAAGCAATCGAAGCACTGCAAGCAGGTGCGGTCTCTACCGGCTTACCATTTACAATCGTCTTGCTGTTTATGTGTTTAAGCCTTATTTTAGGTCTTAGAACTGAGCCGTTACCGGCTAAATAAACGCTATTTAAAACCACAAACGCCGCAAATTTGCGGCGTTTTTTATTTAAGCTTGTTAGCCAAAGTTCAGGTTAAGAAATTTTTAACTCCATAATTGCGAGATCGGTGTATCTTCTCGGTAATGGTGACTCAATTGTGCTTGTAACAGTTCAGCCGTTGCTAAAGCGTCAGTTAAAGCGTTATGGTTTTTATACACAGGTAATGAATAGCGCTGGCGACAATCACCTAATCTAAGCGATCCTAACTTAGAATTAAATAACCAACCTAGCAAACCCTGCCTGGCTTTTAAGGCTTTTCGTTCAATTTCCATGGTATCAACCAAAGCAAAGTTGATCCCCTCGTTAAGCCTAAGTAACAGTGCAGTATTTAAGAAGTGCCGCTCAATCGCGCCATAGTGTACAACAACCACTTTACCACTGAGTGCTTGCAATAATGGCTCAATAATATGATTAAAATCCGGTGCATCGTCAATTTCTGAATGCGTTATGCCATGTATTACAATGGATCCCTCGTTGAAATTACGCCTAGGGCGCACCACCCAATGGCGACTATCTTTGCAATATATACGCTGTAAATTAAAAGGAATTAAACCAACGCTGACAATATCATCACTGGTGCTATCTAAACCGGTTGTTTCAAAGTCCATTGCAACAAATGGCACATCTTTAATTGCTGCGAATTTATCGCTAAAAGCAGCTCCATAAAAACGTTTGATAGTGTCATTTTGAGCGCCGCTTAATAAATTTTTATAGCGTGTTGCCCAGTCAATCATTGCTTGCTTTTTGAAAGCCATAAATTACTTTACCCCAGAGTTTGCTGAGTAACTAAATTTCAAATAGCTTTGTGCTTTTTCTAAAATTGCAAAAGCTTCTTTTAAGTTACGCTGCTCAAAAGGCGATAATAAATGAGGGTCTAAATCGTTGTCGGGTTCTTCCCCTTGTTCAATTTGCCATGCTTGGTGACGGATCCGCATCATGGCAATATATTCCAGCGCATCTCGCAAATCTTGTGCTTTGCCTTGCGGTAGGAGCTTGGCTTCAATAATATCTTCTAAGCGTTCGAACGAGTTTTGCTTACGTGATCCAACCGCCAATGCGTGAACCCGAATAACATCTGAAAGCGGCGCTGTGCCTCTGCGCTTTAAATTCATAGAACGTTTATGCTGACCGTTGTGCTCCATAACAAAGCCTTTAAAAAACCCCAATGGTGGGGTTCTGTTGCGAGCATTTGCAGCCATATTAGCTAAAAATACGCGATTAACTTTGCTTTGTTTGGCAATAAATATTTTAAGCTCATCGGCCCATTTGGTTTTACCCCACACCCCGTCTAAATCAAAAAATATGGAGCTATTTAGTAAGGCTTGCGGTTTAGGCAGCTCTATCCACTGAGCAAATTGCTCAAACCATTGTGCACGTGTTTTTCGCCATTTTTTAAATGACGCCATTATTTCGCCATCACAATAGGTATAACCGCATTGAGCTAAACCATCACAAACAAAATCGGCAATATTTTGAAAATACGTATCATGAAGTTCATCATCATAATCATCATCTAGAATGAGCGCGTTATCTTGATCAGTAACAATGAGTTGCTCATCCCGCGCCATTGAACCTAATGCGATAAAACAGTATGCAACCGGCGGCGGCCCATACTTTTCTTCGGCTAATACCAGTAACCTTTGTTTAAAAGTGCGGCCAATCACAGCCATTGCCGTGCCAATCATATGCGAGTTTGCATCTTCATTTACCATGCGTACAAACACATTCGGCAGCTGGCGTGCATAGTGTGTTAAATCTTCAATTGATTGCTGCGCAAGTATTCCACGTACCAATAGCAAGCTGCTTTGTGATTCATAGCGTAAAATATCAGAAAGGGAAATAACCCCAATTGGACGGCGTTTTTGGACCACCGGTAAGTGATGTAAGTTATCACGTAGCATCGCAAGTACAGCTTCGAAAACATAGGCATTGGCATCTAATAAAACCAAGTTTGTTGACATTATTGTATGCGCGGGTGTGTCAAATGCCAGCCCATGAGCAATGACTTTGGTACGTAAATCTTTGTCTGTGATAATACCAACAACTTGACCATCATCTTCCTCTGGGTCGTCGTTAATAGGTTTGGTACTATCAGTAACTAAAACCGATGACACCGATTCATCAGTCATAAGCTGGGCAACTTGTTGCACCGTTGAATCAGTATTAACTGTTACCACATCACGGTGGATCAGCGATTTTACTTTTGCCGTGGTTAAATCATTACCATCGGCTTGTTCAACAATTGCCTGATGTAAACGAACATTACCATCCGTTTCAAAATAGTCAGCAAATGAATCAAATTCGTCGCAATAGCGGTTAAATAGTTCAACATTAATGCAATACACTAGCGTATCTTCAAGTGCTTTAGCTGGAAAGCGAACCTTGCGATTCATCAGTAAACCCATCTGCCCAAATATACCGGCAGTGGTTAAACGATTATCCAGTTCCCCATTACGTCGATACATTTCAACAGAGCCGCTTCTGATCACATAAAGATCGGCTATATCTTGACCAAATAATAAAATATCGGTGTGCGCTCTAAAGTAGGCGACTTCAACCTGTTGCGCGAGCTCATTGATTGCTTTACTCGGTAGGCTGTCAAAAGGCGGGTGTTGTGCTAAAAACTGCGCGATTTCTACTTGTTCGGCTTGCATAAAAAAAACCTGTTGGGGATAGCTTTCCCAAGTGTGAGCCTAATTAACTTATTTTTCAAAGATAAATAGTTAATTAGGCTATTTTAATTGTGATTTACTCTACCTTATCAAGCTCCTGCGCAAGTTGCTTACTTTCATCACCACGAGGGGTAGTAAAGCGTGCTAAGCCCAAGTAAATTACCGGTGTTAAGTACAACGTAAATAGCACCGCTAAAGACAAGCCACCAAACACGACCCAGCCAATCGCATTACGTGCCTCAGCCCCCGCCCCGGTTGATAATATCAGCGGCAGTGCACCTAATAAGGTTGATATCAAGGTCATAGTAATTGGTCTTAAACGTACCAGTGCTGCTTGCTCTACAGCTTTACGAACAGTTAAACCTTGGTCGCGCAATTGGTCAGCAAATTCAACTAACAAAATCGCGTTTTTCGCGATTAAACCAATTAACATCACCAAACCTATTTGCGAGTAAATATTTAACGAAGTACCAGTTAAGTACAGTGCTAAAATTGCTGATGTAATACCAAACGGTACCGTTACCATCACCACCACGGCACTATTAACATTTTCAAACTGTGCGGCTAATACTAAAAATACGATTAAAAATGCCAGTATGTAAGTGATAAATACTTCATTAGAAGTTTCTTCAAAGGTTAATGCTTCACCTTTAAATGCCAAGCTAATGCCACTTGGTAGCGTTTGCTCTGAAATATCACGTAATTGCGATACCAGCTGTGCAATACTCATGTCCGCCGGCAGTTCCATATCAAGCTCGATAGCACGACGCTGTGCGTGGCGTTCAAGCTCGGCGGCAACACCTTCTTCTGTTATGGTTGCAACGCTACTCAGTGGTACTAACTGACCGTTATTTGCACTGATATATAAATTAGCGAGATCACTGGGATCTTTAATGGTTTGATTTTGTGCTTGCAGAATAATCGGTACCGATTGGTCACCAATATTTAAATCTGCAATATCATCGCCATTTATCGCAGCACGTAAGGTGATTGATATATCACTCAGTGACACCCCTAATTCCTCTGCACGGCGTCTATCAATATTAACGCGCAATTGCGGCTGTGATGGCTGATATGAAATACGCACGTTGTCAATCGACGGGATAGTCTGCTCAACCTGTGCAGCAAAATCTTGTGCGGCCTTATAAATCTGCAGGTAATCTTGCCCTAATAGTGCCAGCTCAATACCGCCACCTTGACCGCGTAAATTTAAACTATTTGACCCAGACGGATAACCTGCCGCCCCAGGAATATTACCCAGCGGACCTCGAATTTTATTAATGATCTCTTGCTGTGAAAAATGACGCTCATCCCAGTGTTTTAAAGGCACGGTAATAAACACAATATTTGGATCCCACTGCCCTACAACAGTATAAATAGATTCAATTTCGCCGCTTTGCACATACGGCAGCAAAATATCTTCCATTTGCATTGCTTGACGGTCCATAAAATTCAAACCAACACCGTCAGGGCCCCGAGCAAAGATACGTATTTTTCCGCGATCTTCTGAAGGCAGTAATTCATTATCTAAATTGAGATACAAAGCACCCGAACCCGCAGCGACTAATATACTAGCTATAAACGTAAGCCACGCATGATCAAGCACCCAATGAATGGTTTTAGTATAAATATTAGCAAGCCAATGACCTATTTTAGCAAATGGGTGTTTACCACCTTGTTTGAGTTTTAGCTTTGAGGTGAGCGCTGGCACTAATGAAAGCGCAACAAAGCTTGAAATGATCACCGCTCCCGCAAGTACCCCACCAAACTCCCTAAATAATCGCCCTGCGGTTGAGGGTAAAAAAGCGATAGGAACAAATACCGCCGCCAACACCGCAGTCGTTGCGACAACAGCAAAAAACACTTCTCGCGTGCCAATTACCGCAGCAGCACGGCGGCCAAGGCCTAAACCGCGTTGACGTTGAATGTTTTCGCTGACCACAATCGCATCATCAACAATCAACCCCGTTGCTAACACTAATGCCAGCAAAGTAAGTATATTGATTGAAAAACCCAGTGCCCATATCAACGCTAATGAACCAACCAAGGCAACAGGAATTGCAAATGCAGGCACTAAAGTCGCGCGCCAAGAGCCGATAAATACCCATAATGTAATGATCACCAGCAGCACAGTTAACACCAGTGAGTAAATCACCTCATCAACTGAGCTCCTGATAAATTGTGCATCATCGGAAGTTAAAGTAAATTTCAGCTCCGGAAAACGCGTTTGCATTTTTGCTAATAAACTTAATACTTCGTCAGATATTTCAATGGTATTTGACTGTGCTTGACGTATAACTTCCATGCCAATCACTGGCTGGCCGTTTAAGCGCACCATAGAGCGAGGATCCGCAGGACCAAAATACACCGCCGCAATATCACCAATACGCGTACCATCACGAATAATAATATCGGCCACTTGCTCAGCGGTAACTGAGGTTGCATCTGCGCGCACTATAATTTGTTGATCCGTCGATTTCAAACTACCTGCCGGTACATCAAATGGCGCTTGGCGCAGTACTTGGGCTACATCAGGAACGGTTAAATTAAAACTGGTTAATTTGAGTGGATCAAGACGCACCCGTAAAACACGTTTTCGGTCACCATTTAAACGTACATCGGCCACACCTGGAATGGTTAAAAACTGCGGTGCTAAATCAACCTCAACCAGTTCAGTCAACGCTTCAAGGGCTATGGTATCGCTTGATACGGTTAGCGATACCACCGCCTCAGCATCATTATCAGCCTTGATAATAGAAACGCGCTCAACTTCTTCTGGCAACTCCCGTTGTACACGTGCTACCGACTCACGGGTTTCATTCGCAGCATCATCAAGGTCAACACCAGCACGAAACTCAACAACAATCCGTGCATTGCCTTCTTCACTTTGTGCGCGAATAGTTTTTACACCACTTACGCGGGCTACCGCCCCTTCAAGTTTACTGGTTACTTCGGTATCAACAGTCTCTGGAGAGCCCCCAGGAAATGAAGCCGACACCGTGATCCTTGGCGTATCAACATCAGGCAGTTCACGAACTTCAACCCCAGCAATGGCTGCAATACCCGCAATAATGATCAGTAAATTAAGTACTACAATAAGCACTGGGCGGCGAATGGCCATTGAAGGGAGATCTTGCATCATAGGTTGTTGTTTCATACCTACTCCTGCGCTGCTGCAAGCGGCTTGATATAATTAAGCTCTTGCGCTGGGCGTAAACGTTGTACGCCTTCAACTACCAAAATATCGCCTTCGTTTAAAGGCCCAGATACGAGCAAACGACCCGCTAAACGTTGCTGGATTTTAACATCAACTCGAGTTGCCTTTTGCTCAACACTTTTCCATACATAGGGGCCGGTTGCCCCCCATAAAAGCGCAGCTTCAGGCACTGCAGCTAAACTCTGCCCTAATACCTCAATATGTACTCTAAAACTCATACCCGGTAAAAATTGTGCTTGTGCATTATCCAGTTTTGCTTTGACACGCAGCGTACGTGTTTGTGGATCAATGCGTGAGTCAAGATAAGCGACTTGCGCATTTATCGCATCGCTTCCTTGCCACGGCATCACAGTCACGTTACCGCTAGTTCTGAGCATTGAAATAGCTGACTCTGGTGCATTAAAATTAATGTATAACGAACGAGTATCATCAATACTGGCGATGGCTGTTTGAGTGGTAATTCGATCGCCAACTTCGACATCCGTTAACCCCATGGTGCCACTAAAAGGCGCTCGTACTTGGCGATCTTCTAATTCGGTTTCGGCTTTAGTCACCGCAACCTTAGCTAACTCATACACAGTTTTTGCATCATCTAGATCGCTTTTTGGCACCGCGCCTTTAGCATGACTTTGCTGTAAACGTGTTTGTATTCGTTCACTATCTGCAAGCTTTATTTTCGCTTCATTAAGCGCCGCTTTTTGTCTGCGCGAATCGAGCTCTAACAAAATAGTACCTGCGGTTACCTGATCACCGGGTTTAAAATGCACAGCCGTCACTTTATCCCCCACTGCAGGATAGAGGATAACAGAGCGAATCGCTTCAGCATTACCAACCGCTTGAACTTGCTCTTTTGCACGTTCCATCGCAACAGGTTCAACAATTACGTTAGCAGCAAATGCCGATGGCATTACCGCTGAACAAGTAATAAAAACACTGACTAAAAGAACTCGTAATTTCAAAAAGATCACCTAATTAATTATTATTTCCATTATGGTACGCAGTGTAACAGTGTTTTGATCAATAAAAAGTCTAGTTCGATTAACTGTCAAAACAATACGTTGAAATACCTTTATAGGGGAAAGTAACTATAGCCGTGTATTTAATACTAAGAGGCTAACTAGCTATAAAGACCCTATACATAAACAGCCTAATTGGTCAGAATAAGGTATTGTCTTAAATTTACTCATAATGATAGTTTGAGCTTTTAGAACTAAAAATTGTTGAATTTACGGATTAATAAACCCTGAAAGTGGTCCAAAATATCTAATTTATTGCTAAGTACTTTTGAGTAAGTGGGCAAACAGGTATAGTATGCAACAATAGTTTTTATTAGGGTCGCCCCTGCTAGTTTATATTTAAAAGGACAATTATGTTTAAGCAAAAATTTACCGATATACATGGTATTACACACCAAGAAGCCGTATTTTTGGTCAACCTGATCAACATTAGTGAACAGCTTTCTAAACAACTACAATTCGATCACAGCGGAGAAGTTAGCGTTGAGTCTTACGAACATGGCAATGTTGAATTTTCAGCCGTTTATTGGACATCAGCAAAAGCTAAAGAGGACGGTTGTGAGCCGCTGATTTTTATGTATAAAAAAGATGTGTACACACTAGAGCAATGCACTATTGCTGTAGATAACGCCAAAGATATGACACCAGAACAGCTCACCAATGCCGCCGAAGCGCATTTAAAAACATTAATCTAAAGTTGGCATGTATACATGGTGATTTAATAAAAACATCACCGTGTTAACACGCTTATTTAGAACTTAAGATGACACCTATCACAATTATTTACCTAAAACAGGTTTTCACCACATAAAAATGCACTATACACGCAGCGAAAAACGCAATGCTAATAACCGGATCTGAATACTAAATCAATAAAGTTGCTGTTGCTCGAATCATAAAATACTAATAGCTTAATCACTGATGTAATAACTGTGCTTAAAGCTATGATTTTTAAAGAATTTGTGCCTGTCCCATTGTTATAGATTAACACTTACCTGCTAGTATAAAAATTTATATTATTGAAGCCTGATTTCAATCAAGGCGTTAAATAACATCTCTTTGTCTGCTCTTGTTAAATATCGAGAATTTAGTGTGCGTTCAAAAACTTTAAATTCTTGCTGTGAAAAAACGCCTCCATGACGTAAATACTGTGTAAGTTCAATATTGATGTCTTTCCCTAGCTTTATCAGTGCAGGACGGATAACAGTATCTAAATTTCTAGGCTCTTTATCTGTTGGCTTACTAAGCAAGTCAGCGCGGTATCTGTATTGTATAGCCTTAGCCGCAGATATTTGGGCACGAAAAAACGCGAGAACACTTTCTTTGTTTAAGCCTTGTTTTTCTGCTGACAAACTTGCATTGTTAATAACAATTAGCTCACGCTCTTTATCTTCAATGGCTTGGTTATTATTACTCTTATAAAGCGCAACATCTTCCATGTAACTCAAGCGCAAGTTTATTGTTGAAAAAAGCTCTTGTGCTGTACTTGCAGCAAAAAAAACTAGATGAGAGCAGCAAAGGTCAAGATGATTCGAAACATAATATCTTACCTTGTGAATTAGGGGACTGTTATTGTGCAATAAAACCCAAAAGATTAAATTTATTCAATCTTGATTACCATCAAAAAAGCCCCAGACAACGCTGAGGCTTTATAAAACGATAGTAATAGCTCTACTAAATTACTTTTTACGCTGTGCGTCTTTTTGCGCTTTTTTAGCCTCTTTACGCTTTTGTAAAACGGCTTGTGCTTCGTTGCCAATATGGCCTTCGCCACGAGCTTGCGCTAATTCAATTTGCTTTTGACGCTCAGCAAATCGTTCACGTTGTTCGTCGGTAACATCATCAATACAATGATGACACGAGACACCTTCCATGTACTCTGGTTTGAGTTTTTCGTCTTCAGTGATTGGCATACGACACGCATGACATTGATCGTATGAGCCTTTTTGCAAGTCGTGATCGACTGCTACGCGATTATCAAATACAAAGCACTCACCTTCCCACATGGTTTCTTCTTTTGGTACTTCTTCTAGGTATTTTAAAATACCGCCTTCAAGATGGTACACATCTTCAAAACCTTGCTCTTTCATGTAAGCAGTTGATTTTTCACAGCGAATACCACCAGTACAAAACATAGCTACTTTTTTATGTTTGCTCGGATCGAGGTTTTCTTTCGCCCACTGCGGAAACTCGCGGAATGTTTTAGTATTTGGGTCTACTGCGTTTTGAAAAGTACCAATTTCGATTTCATAATCGTTACGGGTATCAACTAAAATAACCTCAGGATCTGAGATCAATGCATTCCAATCTTGTGGTTTTACATAACTGCCAACCACTTTCAGCGGATCAATCCCTTCAACACCCATTGTGACGATTTCTTTTTTTAGTTTTACCTTAGTACGGTAAAACGGGCATTCATCATCAAATGATTCTTTGCTAACAATGTTATCAAGGTTTGGTTGGCTGTCTAACCAGCTTAAAAGGTTGTCAATGCCTTCACGCTTGGCAGAAACTGTGCCGTTGATACCTTCTGCGGCAATTAATAAAGTACCACGTACTTCATTGGCTTCCATCACATCTAACAATGGTTGGCGTAGGGCTTCGTATTCAGGTAAAGAAACAAACTTATAAAGTGCACATACAACAAAGTGCTCGCTGGTTACATTGTCTTTATGGACAGCAGTCATGGTGATTCCTATTTTGCTTTAGCCGTTATTGGCGGTAACCGAATCGTAAATCCGGCGCATAATACATATTGAGGGCGCGTATTTTACGCTTTTTCTAATTAAATGCAAAAAAAGCAGTGATAATTGGCTTTTTGCTGTTAGCCGCACTCGGGACTGCGCTATAATAGCGAAATTATTTATACCCAAACAAATTGCTCATTTTGGAGAAACACACTTTGCATTTTACTGATCTTGGGATTGATACTCGCCTTGAAACACAATTAGCGCATCAAGGGATCACCCAGCCCACTGATATTCAGGCCCATGCAGTGCCCACCGCACTGGCAGGCCATGACATTTTCGCCCAGTCTAAAACTGGGTCGGGCAAAACCTTGGCATTTTTATTACCTGCTGTTCAACGGGTTATGAAACAAAAGGCGCTCAGTAAACGTGATCCTCGTGTGCTTATTGTGGCGCCTACTCGTGAACTGGCGACCCAAGTATTTACCCAACTTCGCCTGCTAATTGCAGGTACTAATATTAAAGCGGTGAAAATATTAGGCGGTGAGAACTTTAATGATCAAATTAAAGCACTGCGTAACGACCCGCAATTTGTTATTGCTACACCGGGTCGTTTAGCCGATCACTTAACTCAGCGTTCATTACAGCTAAGTGGCCTTGAGTTACTTATTTTTGATGAAGCTGACCGTATTTTAGATTTAGGTTTTACTGCACAGTTAAAGATGATCAACGAGCAAGCAGATCATCGCCTGCGCCAAACATTATTGTTTTCAGCGACACTGGATCATGCACAAGTCGATGCGTTATCACGTAATTTACTGAAAAAGCCAAAACAAATTACCCTTAGTGCGGCTAACGAACAACATTCAGATATTAAACAAAGCTTATATTTAGCTGATCATCTTGATCATAAAGAAGCGCTGCTTGAGCATTTTTTAAAGCAAGACGAGGTCGGGCAATGCATTATATTTACAGCGACTCGTACAGATACCAGCCGTTTAAGCGAATCACTTAATGCTAAAGGTTTTAAAGCCCAAGCATTAGCAGGTGATTTAGCCCAAAATAAACGTTTAGATATCATGGACGGCTTTAGCCGTGAAAACTTTAAAATTTTAATAACCACCGATGTTGCATCTCGTGGTCTTGATTTACTGAGCGTAACTCATGTAATCAATTTTGATTTACCTAAACACGCTGAAGAGTATGTGCATCGTATTGGTAGAACTGGTCGAGCTGGCTTTAAAGGTACCGCTATTTCACTGGTCGGTCCTAAAGATTGGTTAAGCTATAAAGCAATTAAATCATTCTTAAATGATGAACTTGAGTTTCATACCGTTGCAGGGTTAAAAGGTAAGTTTAAAGGTTTACGCGAACCAAAACCTGATGCAACATGGGCTAAAGCACAAGAAAATGTAAAGCCTAAAGTAAAAGCTGTGACTAAACGCAAAGCAAAACCTAAAAAGCCACAAGCGCCAATCAAAGCCCCTCTTAATATTGATGGTGATGCACCAATGCGCCGTCGTAAAAAGCCAGAACAGGAATAATTATGAGTTACCTTGGAACCACCCAAACCCTATTCGTTAACGAAGTAAGTAACGAAGGCGCGTACCTTGATGGTCATGATCTGGGTGAAGTTTTTTTACCAAGCAGTGAAATTAAACATGAGCTAGAAGCTGGCGACAGTGTCAGCGTATTTATCTTTTTAGATAACGCTAATCTCGCCACTGCAACAACTAAAAAGCCGTTAGCTCAAGTAGGTGAATACGCCCTACTTCGTGTTAAAGAAATCAACAGCATTGGCGCTTTTTTAGATTGGGGGCTTGATAAAGATGTACTAGCACCGTTCAACGAACAAAAGCCAAGAATGCAAGAAGGCTATTCTTATTTAGTACGTTTGTATTTAGATAACGCCAGTGGCCGTATTTGTGCATCAAATAACTTTAATCGTTTTATCAATAAAACGGAGCCTGAGTACGCCCCGCTGCAAGAAGTACAGTTAATTGTCGCTGGCAAAACCGATATTGGCTATAAAGTATTAATAGAAGAAGCACATTACGGCGTTATATTTTACAACATGGTGTTTAAAAACATGTTTGTTGGCCAACGCTTAACTGGATTTATTCAAAAAGTACGTGAAGACGGAAAAATTGACGTTATTCTTGAAAAACCAGGTATGGCTAAAGTAAGTGACTTGGGTGAGAAAATAATGGATAGATTAAAATCCGAAGGCGGTGTTATTGCTTTAGGTGATAAATCGGATCCTGAGACAATTAAAAAAGTTTTCTCAACCAGTAAAGCAAATTATAAAAAAGCCATTGGCGGTTTGTTTAAGCAAGGCCTAATTGATATTGAAGCTAAGGCTATTAGGCTTAAGTAAGCGGTCAGCGGTCAGCGGTCAGCGGTCAATTCAAAATGATATAGAAAAGAGTAAAGTGAAAGCTTTACTCTTTTTGTTTATATAAGCTTCAATGACAAGTGTGAGCGTGAAGCGGACGCCGATAAAAGTTAAACTTAAACATGTGTTGATGTGTAGGATGTAATTTTTGTCAGGTAAGATTATTAACAGCAGTTTTGGTGTGTTATAAACCACCAAAATGGTGTTCAATAAGATGTCATAAAAATTATTTAGGCTCGGTAATATGAATACACAAGTAGAAAGATTGGGCGTCGCACGCTTAGATATTTATTTCTCACAAAATGGATGGCTTTTTCGAGAACAATCCATACATGATTATGGTATAGATGCTCAGGTTGAAATAACTGATGCTAACTATCCTACAGGTGATTTAATTGCAATACAGATTAAATCAGGTTTAAGTTTCTTTAAAGAAGAGAAACTAAATAGTTATGTATTTAGAACAACAAGTAAGCACATTGAATATTGGGCAAATCATACACTTCCTGTCATTTTAGTTCTTTACCACCCAAAGCAAGATAAACTTTATTGGCAGGTGATCAATGATCAAACTGTAACTAGTACAGGTAAAGATTGGAAAGTTCATATACCAAAAACAAATGAACTCAATGATCAAAGTTTTTTTCAACTTAGTAAGTTAATCCAACCAGAGCCTTACATAAAAAGAATTAATAAACTTAAGCTAGATTCTAAATGGATTAAAAAACTTCACGAAGGTGAAGAAGTATTCGTTAGTTTTACTGATTGGGTTAATAAATCATTACCACGCTATAAAATAAAAATTTCATGTTCTGATAGTTCACAAATTTGGCCGATGACTTATGCTCCAAATATGTCTATTGAAGAAGCTTTAGAGCACTTCATTCCTTGGGCAGATTTTTCAATGGATATTGAGCATCATAGAATGCAAAGCGAATCACAATGGTCTGCTGAATGTTATGTTGGCAAAGATCCTGAAACTGGAGATGTTTATTTTGGTGAAGACTTTGATGACTGGTATGTTGAACCTGATGAAAGTGAAATTTTGCCAACACATGAAGATGGTGAATGTGCATATTATTCCTTAAAACTTAACCTGAACGAATTAGGTGACTCATTTTTAATTCTTGATGATTATTTATCTGAAGTTTCCCCATTCGATAGTAGAACATTCACAGAAGAAGATTTGAACTGGTAATTTTTATAATCGGGTAGCCGGAGGTCTCCTCCAGCTCCCACACCAGCCATCATCAACTTTTTTATTAACAGGAAGTGCAATGGGCGGTTCATCTCCCGTGATGAATATTGATCCAAATATCCCTCAATGACACTAAACCTTGTGAAGCCAATTAGTCATTGCCTAGCGCGAGGTTTACGCCACTACTGTCAGTAGCACATTCTTATCCTTCAGCGTATCCAGTGTTCTAAATCCACCGTTAGCTGATAAGCGTTGGCTATTAGGTAGTAGTGTCCCCAGACGCGCAAATACTTTTGGGCCTAGAACCTGTATTACTCTTAAGCGCAGCGCCTCTTAACCTCTTTGTGAATAATTTACTAAGTTTTTTGCACAAAGAGAAGGGAATGAGAAATAAATGAGGGGAAACTTAGCGCTTAGTATTTGCATGCTTAATAATTTAACACGAATATTACTAAGCGATTGAATCAAAATAGCAACTCGGCTATGGTTATTGCATCAATAAAAATAAATTAAAGACGAGTAATTCTACAGGCTCGTTAAGCCTCATCTATTCCAGCGTAGGTGCACAAGGATAATTAAGTGGAAGAATTAAAGCACCAAATAAAAATGCAAGCTACCGCCAACATTTTTCAAACTATGGGAAGAGAAGTCGCAGGACATAAAGTTATTGAGCAATTTAAAAGCATGCCTGATGCTAAGTTAAATATGCTCGGATTTTATGCTGGTATTAAAAGTGAACACTTACCGATATATAGAAAGTTAACTCGCGGTGAAAAAAACGAGTTTACTGAAAAACTAAATACCTTTAAAGATGAGCTGAAAACAGGGGATGTCGTTCTTGTTACAGGTACTTCAAACTCATCAAAGATACTAGCAAGCTTACAAAAAACGGTTTACTCAAACGCCCGTTCGAGTCATGTTGTGATTGTTCAAGCTGATTTTATATGTATAGATGCAGTGCCTAAAATAGGTGTTTCGCTTAAACTAATCTCTGAAGTTTTAAAAGACGTTAAAGATGATTGGCGTATTATTAGATTTAAAGGGTTAAAAGAAAAGGACAATGAGCTACTTAGTAAGACGTGCGCTTATTATATTAAGCAACCGTATGTGATTTTACCAAAAAGAAAACCAGCCAAAAAATTCTCATATTGCTCTGAATTAGCACGTAAAGTCTATGTTGATAGTAAAATTAAAAATACTGGAATTCCGAATAGTACAATTATAAAATCATGTGATTTCGATAAAATCGCTGACCAGAATAGTCAGTGGCTAGACATAACAGACTCTGTTAAACCATACATAGAGTTCTGTATAAAGTATGAAGACATTTTAAAGTTTATATCTAAGAGCTTTACACAAGGTATAGACCTAAATCGACAACGATTTAGTGAGCGCAGAAAAACAAAAGAAAGCATATCAAAAATGCATAAAAAAGGTGAAATCTCATCTTCAGGTGCAGCCCAGATTAAAAATAAAATAGAATCCCTAGAGAAATCATTAAACTATAAGTTTTGGGATCACCAATAAAGCCTAATCGGGTAGCCGAAGCGGAAAATGGGGTCGCGGAAAATGGGGTCGCGTCTTGCCTTTTGCCACATTGTGTTTTGAATAACCGCAACTGACATATTCCAGCCTATTCATCGCCAAGTTATTAAGTTTGTATACCGAGAAACAAAAAGAGCAAAGTAAATACTTTGCTCTTTGTACTTAGTAATAGTAGTAATAGTACCAATTAAAAGACCGCTGTTTATTTTATCGAGTCATTAATTTCTTTTAATGTTGCAACAGGGTCTGCGGCTTGTGTGATTGGACGGCCAACAACTAGGTAATCACTGCCATCTTCAATCGCTTGCTTTGGTGTCATAATACGCTTTTGATCGCCTGCATCACTGCCCGCTGGGCGAATACCTGGCGTAACTAATTTAAACTCTTTCCCTAAAGCAGCCTTTAAACTTTGCGCTTCTTGTGCTGAGCACACTACCCCGTCAAGGCCTGACTCTTTTGCAAGTTTTGCTAAATAGATAACTTGCTCAGCAGGCGTTTTTTCAACACCTAAACGCTTTAGTTCGTTTTCATCCATACTGGTTAAAACGGTAACGGCAATTAATAATGGCGCTTTATCACCAAATTGCTCAAGCGCTTGTTTGGCTTTAGTCATCATTTCAACACCGCCACTGGCGTGAACATTAACCATCCAAACACCCATTTTGGCAGCTGCGGTAACCGCTTTGGCAACCGTATTTGGAATATCATGAAACTTTAAATCTAAGAATACGTCAAAGCCAAGGTCAATTAATTCTTTTACAAAAGCAGGTCCAAAATAGGTAAACATTTCTTTGCCTACTTTTAAACGACATGTATCAGGCGATAATTGCTTTACAAAGTTTAAAGCGGTTTGCTGATCATCGTAATCGAGGGCGATAAGAACTTTTTTTGAATGTTCGAGAGACATAACTTTCCTAAAACTGATTGTAGAAGTAAGTGAATATTTTTATAGAAAACTAAAAACCGTCTAAACCACGGCTCGGTACTATGGTTTCCCAATGTTTGCACGAAGGACAAACCCAATAAATTGTATGACTGGTAAAGCCACAGTGTTGGCACTGAAAATCTGGCTTGGTCGCAATATAAGATGTGACCAGTTTATCTATTTGGTCTAGTACATCTTTAATATCATTATTTTGTTTTGCTAATAGCTGTAATAAAAAACTAAAGCCACGAATTGTCGGCTGACGTTTTAAACTATCAGTTAAAAATTTAATTGCTTGTTCGGTATGCCCTTGCTCAAGTAATGCTTGGCAATGTTTTATTTTTATTAGCACCCCACCCTTATCAAGTAGCTGCTGTAATAATTCATGAAATTGGTGGGTTAGGTTTAATTGCTCATAACTGTGAGCTAAATCATCTATAAACAAGGGAGCAAAAAAAGTGAAACTACAGATCAGCTCACGCCAATAATAAATTGCTTTTACGTAATCTTCTTTTGCAAATGCTGATTTACCTAATTCATATAATGGACGGATCGCTTTATGATTTAGGCTAATGGCTTTGCGCATAATTTGCGGATCATTGCTAAGCAACGCAGCTTCACAATAAAAGTTAGCGATGGCTTTGAAATGTTGCGGCTTTGAAAATAAATCACTGTGTGCTTCGAACATATTGATACCCTTTTCCCATTCGCGTGTTTGCGAATATAAATTAAGTATCGGCTCTAATGCATCACTGTGGTTGGCTTTTACTAACCACACTAAATGTTCTTCGGCGCCATCAAGCAAACCCGCCATAATATAATCTTCAGCAAGTTCAAGGCGACTAGCAGCAGCTTGTTGTTCATTAAGGCTTGGGTGTTTGAGCAGTAATTCGTGGATTTTTATTGCACGATCTAATTCACCTCGGCGGCGAAACATCGTTGCTAATGTAGAATAATGTTCAACAGAGTCAGCGGCGACTTCAAGCAAGTTGATGAGGTGCTCAAGGCCTTGATCTTCCTCTCTGTCGAGTAAAAACTTTAAGCCTTTACTGTATTCAGATGTGATCTGACGATTAAGTTGATGAGCTTGGTTTTTAGCGCTATTTTTACCCATGATCCAGCCATAACCAGCCGCAACAGGTAAAAGTAAAAACAAAAGCTCAATCATAGTTAGGTGTCTTTATTAGCAACAAGCTTATTATTATCTTTTTCAGGCGCTAATTTTTTTTTCAAACGATAGTTTTGCCACTTTAATTGCGAAAACAATTTAAAGCTAATAAAACAACCAATTGCGACACCTAAAGCAAAGCAGATACTTATTATCATTGCGAGGGGTAAAGTATTGCTGGCAATAATATAATTTATTTGCACTAACTGTGGATTTTGCGAACCAAGTACAAATGCAAAAATTAAGCATATTGCTACCAGGATAATTTTTAATACCCTAAACAAGTAACTACTCCAACTAAATAACTAGGCAATGCTCGCGTTTACGCGATCTCGTAACTCTTTGCCTGGTTTAAAATGTGGTACGTGCTTACCTTCTAACTCAACCGTGTCGCCAGTCTTTGGATTACGACCTGTGCGAGGTGAACGAAAGTGTAATGAGAAACTACCAAAGCCACGGATTTCAATACGATCTGAGCTTGATAATGAGCCGGCCATTTGTTCAAGAATTTCTTTAACAGCATTCTCAACATCTTTCACAGGTACATGCGCGTGTTGCTCGGCTAATTGTTCTATCAATTCTGACTTAGTCATAACGTTTCCTTAAAAAGAGATAAAGGAAGGGCAACACTGCCCTTCCAATTAAGACTGATTAATTAGTCTTTTTGTGCATTTGCGAATGCAGCTGCCATTGCGTTTTCGAACACTGGCTCTTCTTTCTTAAGCTTTTCTAGTACTTCTTTCTCTTCTGCTTCGAAAAGAGCTTTAACTGAAAGGCTTAAAGTGCGGTTCTTACGATCAACACCAACATATTTCACTTCAATTTCGTCGCCTACAGAAACAACAGTAGTTGCATCTTCAACGCGCTCTTGAGCGATATCAGCTACACGGATGTAACCTTCAACGCCTTCGATAAGTTCAACAGTTGCGCCTTTCGCATCAACTTCTGTCACTTTACCTTTAACAATAGCACCTTTTTTGTTTGCATCAAGGTAGTTATTGAATGGGTCAGCTTCGATTTGCTTAACACCTAGAGAGATACGTTCACGCTCTGGGTCAACTTGCAATACGATAGCAGTGATTTCGTCGCCTTTCTTGAATTCACGTACAGCGTCTTCGCCAGGTGTATTCCAAGAAATGTCTGAAAGGTGTACAAGACCGTCAATACCACCGTCAAGACCGATAAAGATACCGAAGTCAGTGATTGATTTGATCTTACCAGTAACTTGATCGCCTTTGTTTTGAAGACGAGCAAATTCTTGCCAAGGATTAGCAATACATTGCTTAAGACCAAGTGAAATACGACGACGTTCTTCGTCGATTTCAAGAACCATAACTTCAACAGTGTCGCCTAAGCTAACAACTTTAGAAGGATGGATGTTCTTGTTAGTCCAATCCATTTCAGAAACGTGTACTAGACCTTCAACGCCTTCTTCGATTTCTACGAAGCAACCGTAATCTGTAAGGTTAGTTACACGACCAGAAAGTTTAGAACCTTCTGGGTAACGACCAGCGATAGCTGCCCATGGATCTTCACCAAGCTGTTTAAGGCCTAGAGATACACGAGTTTTATCTTTGTCGAATTTAAGAACTTTAACTGCGATTTCGTCGCCAACATTAACGATTTCTGAAGGGTGCTTAACACGCTTCCACGCCATATCAGTAATGTGTAGTAGACCATCAACACCACCAAGGTCAACGAATGCACCGTAGTCAGTAAGGTTCTTAACGATACCTTTAACTTCTTGACCTTCAACAAGGTTAGCAAGAAGCTCTTCACGTTCTTGTGAGTTTTCAGATTCGATAACTGCACGACGTGAAACTACAACGTTGTTACGTTTTTGATCAAGCTTGATTACTTTAAATTCAAGCTCTTTGCCTTCAAGGTGAGTTGTGTCACGTACTGGACGAACATCAACAAGTGAACCAGGTAGGAAAGCACGGATTGAATCAACTTCAACAGTGAAACCGCCTTTAACTTTACCGTTGATAACACCAGTAACAGTCTCTTGCTCTTCACATGCTTTCTCAAGACGGATCCACGCTTCGTGACGCTTCGCTTTCTCACGAGAAAGGATAGTTTCACCGAAACCGTCTTCAATTGCATCTAGTGCAACATCTACTTCGTCGCCAACAGCAACTTCTAGTTCACCAGCAGCATTTTTGAACTGCTCTGCAGGGATAGCACTTTCTGATTTAAGACCAGCATCTACAAGTACAATGTTGTTCTCGATAGAGATAACTGTACCTTTAACGATAGAGCCTTGCTCTGCTTCAAAACCCTTTAAGCTTTCTTCAAATAACTGCGCAAAATTTTCTGACATACGAATATACGTCTCATATATTATTACCAATAAGCAACCATGCTGCATGGGGTTGTTAAAATAGCACTGGCATCCTGCTGGCGCATAAATAGTTTATCGTCGTTTTGGAAGTTTACCTTCGACGATCGCTGCATCTAATAAAGTCATAACCTTATCAAACACTTGCTGTGCATTAAGCTCGCTAGTATCGAGTTCAATAGCATCGTCAGCTGGTACAAGCGGCGCAACGGCACGATTCATATCGCGGTCATCACGTGCTTGAATATCTTCTAATAGACCACTTAGTGTAACATCAAGACCGCGTTCATTCAACTCAACAAAACGTCGGCGCGCGCGTTCTTCTGCACTAGCGGTTAAATAAATTTTTAATGGAGCATCTTGGAACACCACAGTGCCCATATCGCGGCCATCGGCTATTAGCCCATTTTCAGTTCGAAATGCACGTTGGCGCCGTAATAATGCTTCTCTAACGCGCGGTAAGGCTGCTACTTTTGAAGCGGCAGCTCCTACTTCTTCATTTCGAATTGTTGTTGATACATCTTCACCTTCCAGAATAACCTTTCCAGCGTTAGTTTGACTATCAACTAAAAACTGCACATCTAAGTTAGCAGCTAAAGGCACCAATGCCTCTTCGTTGTCTAGTGCAATTTGGTGATGAAGTGCTGCTAGTGCTAATACGCGATAAATCGCGCCACTATCCAGTACATCCCACCCTAATTTATCGGCTAACAAGCGACAAACAGTTCCTTTACCTGAACCACTTGGGCCATCAACGGTGATCACGGGCATTAATAACGCCTGCATTTAAACCTCCTGCAATGCACACCAAAATAAAACTGCGACATTATACGTTACTTAATTAAATATATCCGCTTTTTGTATGTAACTTTTTATATTTCAACTTTAGTCATTTATTGACTAACTGATGCTAGTACATTGAAAAATGTTGGAAATGTCTTGTATGTACACTTAGGATCATTGATAGTTATTGGCTTGCCGCCTACAGCTACCATGGCAAAACACATCGCAATACGGTGGTCGTCATAGGTATCAATCGCCACATCGTTAAAGTGTTTTGGCGGTGTTATTTCGATGAAATCTTCACCTTCAACTACCTCAGCGCCCACTTTACGCAGCTCCGTCGCCATTGCATGTAAGCGATCAGTTTCTTTTACGCGCCAGTTATAGATATTACGAATAGCGGTTGGACCATCTGCAAATAACGCCACTGTCGCAAGGGTCATCGCCGCATCAGGAATAGCATTGGCATCGATATCCACACCTTTTAATTCGCCTTTACGTACCACTAAGCGCTCGTCATACCAATCTATTTTAGCACCGACCTGCTCCATCACTTTTGCAAAGCCAATATCGCCTTGCACAGATTTTGCGCCTACGCCTTTGATCTCTATTTCACCACCGGCAATTGCCGCCGCAGCGACAAAGTAAGATGCACTTGATGCATCCCCTTCAACCATAATACGCTCAACAGCTTGGTATTGCTGCGCACCTTTTACAGTAAAGGTTTTATAGTTATCGTGAGTTACCGATATGCCAAAGCGAGCCATTACATCTAAGGTAATATCAATATACGGTTTAGATACCAGCGTACCCTTAATTGTAATGCACGTATCGCCATTAAATAACGGCGCAGCCATTAATAATGCGGTAAGAAATTGGCTCGAAATACTGCCATCAATTGCAACGTTGCCGCCATTAATTTGCCCACCAACAATTTTAAGTGGCGGATAGTCTTTATTTTTTAAATAACTAACATCCCCACCGAGCGCTTGTAATGCATCAACTAGGTGACCAATTGGACGTTCCTCCATACGTGGCTCGCCAATTAGTTCATAGTTTCCCTTCACAGCGGCTAAAACCGCAGTCAGTGGGCGATACGCAGTGCCTGCATTACCTAAAAACAATGGCTCAGCTGGAGTCAAAAACTGCCCGCCAACACCTTTTACAGTGGCTACAGTTTTATCATCATTAAGACTGACATCAACGCCCAATAATTTTAATGCACCAAGCATATGACGAATATCATCACTGTCTAATAAGTTTTCTACAACCGTTGTGCCTTGCGCAAGTGCCGCTAACAATAAAATACGATTTGATAAACTTTTTGAGCCAGGTAAGGTAACACTGCCATTTACTAGATTAATTGGCTCTAAGCGTAACTGCTCCATTAACTGTGCTCCTTGGCAAATTTCGCCATAAAGTCAACTAACGCTTGTACACCGGCAAGTGGCATGGCGTTGTAAATACTCGCACGCATACCGCCAACAATACGGTGACCTTCAAGTGCAAGTAAGCCAGCTTCTTTTGCTTGGGCTAAAAACTGTGCATTTAAGCTTTCATCATTGAGCCAAAAAGGCACATTCATACGTGAACGACAATGCTTAGCAACCTTATTGCTATAAAACGGTGATTCATCAATAAAGCCGTACAGCAGTTCGGCTTTTGCTATATTTTGCTGTTCCATGGCTTTAACACCACCATTTTTCTCAAGCCAGTCAAATACTTCTGCCGCTAAATACCAAGCAAACGTAGGTGGCGTGTTATACATGCTGCCTTGTTTTACTTCGAGTGCGTAATCAAATATACCTGGCTTTGCAACCCCTTCACGCTCAAGCAACGTTTTACGAATAATCACAATGGCAAGGCCTGATGGACCAATATTCTTTTGTGCACCAGCGTAAATTAAATCAAACTGATCAACATCAAACTCACGCGATAAAATAGTTGATGACATGTCTGCAACGATCGGCGCTGTTGGGTGACTTGGTACATCAAACACTTCAATGCCATCAATGGTTTCATTTGGACAATAGTGGATGTATGAAGGATCGGCTGGAAATTGCCACTCACTAACTGGTTTGATAGAAAATTGCTCATTTGTGTCATTACGGACATCAAGCTCAGTGACGGTAGTAAATTTAACCGCTTCGTCAACCGCACCTTTAGACCACACACCATTTTCACAATATACGGCGTCTTTACCTGCTTGGTGCAGGTTCAGTGGCACTGCAGCAAATTGGCCTCGACCACCGCCATGCATAAACAGCACTTCAAATTCATCGCTGATATTCATTAACCGGCGTAAGCTTGCTTCACATTGTGCCGTTAATGCTAAAAATTCTTTACTACGGTGACTGATCTCCATCACCGATACACCTAAATCTTGCCAATCAAGAAATTCTTTTTGTGCTTTTTCCATCACAGCTGGCGGTAACATTGCAGGCCCAGCACAAAAATTATATATACTCATTACCTTTCCTCATTCCAGTAATTTAACAATTGTTTTTAATTGCTAATTTTAACAATTAATTTTTTTGATTTTTATAGTAAAAAAAAGCGGCCGAAGCCGCTTTAATGATTAATGTTATGCCTCTGGAGGATTATCCCCAGCGTCATCATTAACAGTGTCGACTAGTTCAACGCTTTCACCTTCGATAATAGCGTTAAGCTCATCGATTTCGATCTCTTCGATACGTTGTAAACCAACTACTTGCTCTTCGTCAATAGTTCTTATCAAAATAACACCTTGGGTATTTCGCCCAACGGTAGAAACTTCATTAACGCGAGTTCGCACCAGAGTACCTCGATTAGAGATAATCATGATTTCATCGTTATCGTCAACTTGTACAGCACCAACTACAGCACCGTTACGCTCACTTACTTTGATTGATACCACACCTTGAGTCGCACGACTCTTAGCAGGGTAGTCACTGAGCAATGTACGCTTACCGTAGCCGTTTTCTGTCACGGTTAAGATAGCACCATTCGTCTTAGGTACAATTAATGATACAACACGTTGGCCTTCAGCCATCTTAATACCACGAACACCTGTTGCAGTTCGGCCCATCTGACGAACACCCTTGAACTTGATTTCCGGGTTACCGTTTTCATCAAGTACTGGGTTGCCGTTTTCATCTAAAACAGGTGATTCTTCGGCTTCTTTAAAGCGAACAACTTTACCAGCATCAGTAAACAACATGATTTCGTTGCTACCATCAGTGATATCGACACCAATCAAGCTATCACCGTCGTTTAAGTTAACGGCAATAATACCGCTAGCACGTTGACGGCTATACGCAGTCAATGGTGTTTTCTTCACGGTACCAAATGCAGTTGCCATAAAGATGTATTTATTTTCTTCATACTCACGTACTGGCAAGATAGCCGTAATACGTTCGTCTGCTTCAAGCGGCAATAAGTTTACAATTGGCTTACCACGGGCTGCACGACTGGCAAGTGGTAATTGATACACTTTAAGCCAATATAAGCGACCTGCCGTTGAGAAACATAAAATAGTATCGTGAGTATTAGCAACTAGTAGACGTTCAATGAAATCTTCATCTTTCATCTTGGTTGCTGATTTACCTTTACCACCACGGCGCTGTGCTTCGTAATCAGACAATGGCTGATACTTCACATACCCTTCGTGAGATAGGGTTACTACTACGTCTTCTTCTGTGATCAAGTCTTCAAGACTAATATCATGAGCCGCTGCATTAATTTCAGTACGACGTTCGTCGCCGTATTGCTCTTTAATTTCAACTAACTCATCGCGGATAACTTCCATTAAACGCTCAGGATTAGCAAGAATATATAAAAGCTCGGCAATTAAATCTAATAACGTTTGGTATTCGCTTAGAATCTTTTCATGTTCAAGACCAGTAAGCTTGTGTAAGCGTAAATCTAGAATTGCTTGGGCTTGTTGCTCAGAAATATAATACTGACCATCACGAATGCCTAAGTCATCCGCTAACCAATCTGGACGGGCAACATTTGCTTCACCGGCTTTTTCAAGCATGGCTTTTACATTACCTAATTCCCACGGGCGGCTAGCAAGTGCTACTTTAGCTTCAGCTGGCGTTGGTGAGTTACGAATAAGCTCGATAATTGGGTCAATGTTAGCAAGTGCAATTGCTAAGCCTTCAAGCATGTGTGCACGATCGCGGGCTTTACGTAGGTCAAATACCGTACGACGAGTCACTACTTCACGGCGGTGAATGATGAATTCTTCAAGCATTTCTTTTAAGTTGAAACACTTAGGCTGGTTATTGATCAACGCAACCATGTTCATACCAAACACAGTTTGTAACTGAGTTTGTGCATACAGGTTGTTTAAGATCACTTCGCCTACGTCACCACGTTTGATCTCGATAACGATACGCATACCGTCTTTATCTGATTCATCACGTAATGCACTAATGCCTTCAATCTTCTTATCTTTAACAAGCTCAGCAATCTTTTCAATTAAGCGGGCTTTATTTACTTGATAAGGGATCTCGTGAACGATGATCGTTTCACGATGGGTTTTTTCGTCAACTTCAATTTCCGCACGTGCACGCATGTACACTTTGCCACGGCCAGTTAAATAGGCTTGTTCAATGCCTTTTTTACCGTTGATAATTGCCGCAGTTGGAAAATCTGGGCCCGGAATATAATCCATTAGTTCATGAATGGTTAATTCAGGGTTTTGAATAAGTGCTAAACAGCCATTCACAACTTCAGTTAAGTTATGAGGAGGAATGTTCGTCGCCATACCTACCGCAATACCCGATGAACCGTTCACTAATAAGTTAGGAACTTTGGTCGGTAATACGTCAGGAATTTGCTCTGTACCATCATAGTTAGGTACAAAATCAACAGTCTCTTTTTCAAGATCAGCCAAAAGCTCATGAGACATTTTCGCCATACGGACTTCGGTATAACGCATTGCTGCTGCTGAGTCACCATCAACTGAACCAAAGTTACCTTGGCCGTCAACTAACATATAACGTAAAGAGAATGGCTGGGCCATACGTACGATTGTGTCATACACCGCACTGTCGCCATGGGGATGGTATTTACCAATTACATCACCAACCACACGGGCTGATTTTTTGTAAGGCTTATTCCAATCATTATTAAGCTCGTTCATAGCAAACAAAACGCGGCGGTGAACAGGTTTTAAACCATCACGTACGTCTGGTAGTGCTCGTCCTACTATTACGCTCATTGCGTAATCTAAATAGGAGTTTTTTAACTCGTCTTCAATATTGACTGGCAGAATTTCATTGGCGAAATCAGTCATTTGATATCACATTCCTTCAGTATTGACCCACGAAAGTGCCACATATGGGCGCTTGCGGGGATTTAGTTATTATTACCAAGTCATGCTACCACAATTTATTTAGATTTACAGGCGCTAAATCTTTGCGATTTATTAATTTACCCCTATATAATGGCCTGAGATTGACGAGGAAGTTTTTTATGACCGAACATCAGAATGTAGATAGTGCAGAAATTGCAAAGTTTGAAGCCATCGCTGAGCGTTGGTGGGATCGTGAAGGCGAATTTAAACCCCTTCATGAAATTAATCCATTAAGATTAGATTTTATTGCCGACAAGGCCAAAGGCTTATTCGACAAAGAAACACTCGATGTCGGCTGTGGTGGCGGTATATTGAGTGAAAGTATGGCGCGAATGGGCGCACATGTGACTGGTATTGATATGGGTCAAGAGCCGTTAACCGTTGCGAAACTGCACAGTTTAGAAACCGGTGTAAACGTTGACTATATAAAAATACCTGCCGAACAGTATGCCAGCGAACACCCTGCCCGCTTTGATACAATTACTTGTATGGAAATGTTAGAGCATGTGCCAGACCCTGCATCTATCATTCATGCAGTAGCAGAATTAGCGAAACCTGGTGCTGATGTATTTTTCTCTACATTAAACAAAACCCCAAAAGCATATTTGTACGCAATTATCGGGGCGGAAAAATTATTGAAGATGGTGCCTGATGGAACCCATGATCACAAAAAGTTTATCAAACCAGCACAACTCATTGCATGGGCAGAACAAGTAGGCCTCAAAGTACGTGCTAGTGCGGGATTGAGTTATAACCCTTTATCAAAGCAGTACAGCTTAAATACCGATGTAAGCGTTAATTATATTCTGCATTTTGAGAAACTAGCGTAATGGCTGGTTTTAACACAGCAACCCCCGCAATTGATTACGACGCCTTTATTTTTGATTTAGACGGTACATTACTCGATACCGCAGATGATTTAGGGGCTGCGCTAAATTACGTACTCGCTGATCATAACCAACCATTAGTAACCGCTGATATATATCGTCCTGCAGCTTCTAACGGTGCAATGGCGCTGCTTGCAGCTGGATTTGGTCAGCAATGGCACGATCACCCAAATCAAGCTGACTTACGCCAGCAGCTATTAACGGCCTACGCAGATAATATTGCCACCCATAGTCAATGCTTTACTGGAATTGCACAATTATTGATCGCGCTTGATCAACAACAGATCAAATGGGGGATCATGACTAATAAACCTGAGTTTTTGACTATTCCATTAGTTGCTGCAATTGCTGAACTCAAAGATGCACAGGCAATTGTCAGTGGTGACACCCTCGATATCGCTAAACCATCACCTTTACCTTTACTGCATACAGCCCAACTGTTAGATGTTGATCCGAATCGTTGTTTGTATATCGGTGATGCGCAGCGTGACATAATTGCAGCCAAGGCTGCAAACATGCACAGCGCTGCTGCGTTGTGGGGCTACATCCCTAGTGAAGCTGAAGCATTGAGTTGGCAAGCCGATTTTAATTGGCAATCACCTATTGATGCATTTAACCATATATAGTGCCATGTCAAATTTTAACCACTACATATTGTGATCGTGTTACTTTTTGCACATTGTTTGTTGATAAAAAAAGCAGCCAAAATTTATTTTTAAAATGCGTAAATTTAATCGATCATCAGTTGATTTTTATAAATTTCATTTTAATCAGATGGTCAAAGGTTAATGGCTACTAACACAAGCGTGTTATCCCAACGTTATCCACAATTAGGGGCGTTTATGCCCCTTGCAAATGATCGCATACCACACTATCTTGTGATCTAGAATTTGATGAACACCAGATGTTGTGGCTAAATGTTATTCAATTAAATTCGCGCTAATACAGTTTTATTGCAATAAAAAATTTATTTTAAGAAAAATGTGTCACTAAAAAATATTATATCCCAAGGAATACAGGCAAAACTATGAACCAACAGCTATCTGTAAGCAAACGTGACGGCCGTAAAGAGTCACTTGATTTAGATAAGATCCATCGCGTTATTGCTTGGGCCGCCGAAGGTCTAAATAATGTGTCTGTCTCACAAGTTGAGCTGAAATCGCACATCCAGTTTTATGATGGTATTCGTACTGAAGACATCCATGAAACCATCATCAAAGCGGCCGCTGATCAGATCTCTAAAGAGTCGCCTGATTATCAATATTTATCAGCCCGCTTAGCTGTATTCCATTTGCGTAAAAAAGCCTATGGTCAATTTGAGCCACCGCGCTTGTATGATCATATCGTTAAGTTAGTTGAAGATAAGCGTTACGATGCACACTTACTAGCTGACTACACAGAGCAAGAAATTGATCAACTGGATGAATACCTTGATCATGGACGTGATTTAAACTTCAGCTATGCTGCTGTTAAACAGCTTGAAGGTAAATATTTAGTACAAAACCGTGTTACGGGTGAAATTTATGAAAGCGCACAGTTTTTATATATTTTAGTTGCGGCAAGCTTGTTCTCTGATTACCCAAAAGAAACGCGTTTAGACTACATAAAGCGTTTTTACGATGCAGTGTCATTGTTCAAAATTTCATTACCTACGCCTATTATGGCGGGAGTTCGTACCCCTACGCGTCAATTCAGTTCATGTGTACTGATTGAATGCGGTGACAGCCTAGATTCAATTAATGCAACCTCATCAGCGATTGTAAAATACGTATCGCAACGTGCAGGTATTGGTATTAATGCTGGTCGTATTCGCGCACTAGGTAGCCCTATTCGCAATGGTGAAGCATACCACACCGGTTGTATCCCGTTTTATAAGCACTTTCAAACGGCTGTTAAAAGTTGTTCGCAAGGTGGTGTCCGTGGTGGCGCAGCAACCCTGTTCTATCCACTTTGGCATCTAGAAGTTGAAAACTTATTAGTGCTTAAAAACAACCGTGGTGTTGATGATAACCGCGTTCGTCATTTAGATTACGGTGTACAGTTTAATAAACTAATGTACTCACGTTTGATCAAAGATGATTACATCACATTATTCAGCCCGTCTGATGTGCCTGGTTTATATGATGCATTTTTTGAAGATCAAGATGAATTTGATCGTCTTTACGTACAATATGAACAAGACGAGTCAATTCGTAAAAAACGTATTAAAGCTATTGAGCTGTTTTCAATGTTTGCACAAGAGCGTGCTAGCACTGGCCGCATCTATTTACAAAATGTTGACCACTGTAATACACACAGCCCATTCATTGCTAAAGTGGCACCAATTCGCCAATCTAACTTATGTTTAGAAATTGCATTGCCAACTAAACCACTTAACAATGTTAATGATGAAGAAGGTGAAATTGCACTGTGTACGCTGTCGGCCTTTAACTTAGGTGCGATTGAGTCACTGGATGAACTTGAAGAGCTTGCAGAACTTGCGGTACGTGCACTTGATAACTTACTGGATTTCCAAGACTACCCGGTGCCAGCAGCACATAATGCAACGATGGGCCGTCGTACACTCGGAATAGGCGTAATCAACTACGCATATTACCTTGCTAAAAATGGCAAACGTTATTCTGATGGCAGTGCCAATGCATTGACTCACAAAACATTTGAAGCAATTCAGTATTACCTAATGAAAGCCTCAAATGAACTGGCTAAAGAACGTGGTGCATGTCCTAAATTTAACGAAACAACGTATTCGCAAGGTATTATGCCAACCGATACGTACAAACGTGATTTGGATAAAATTTGTGATGAACCATTGCATTTAGATTGGGATACATTACGTGCCAATATCAAAGAGCATGGTATGCGTAACTCAACGTTATCTGCGTTGATGCCATCTGAGACATCGTCGCAAATTTCAAATGCAACTAATGGTATTGAACCACCACGTGGTCATATCAGTGTTAAAGCCAGTAAAGATGGTATTTTAAAACAAGTTGTACCTGAGTATGAACGCCTTAAAAATAATTATGAATTATTGTGGGATATCCCATCAAATAAAGGTTATTTAGAATTAGTGGGTATTATGCAAAAGTTTGTTGACCAAACAATTTCTGCCAATACTAACTACGATCCAAATAAGTTTGAAGGTGGTAAAGTACCAATGAAGGTCTTATTACAAGATTTACTGGGTGCTTACAAACTTGGCGTTAAAACCCTTTACTACCATAACACCCGTGATGGTGCATCTGATATGCAAGAAGATACACCAGAAGTGGAAGATGATGATTGTGCAGGCGGTGCGTGTAAAATCTAATCGGTAATAAATATAAATTGGAAGCGGGCTATACGCCCGCTTTGCCCTGTTCGTTTTTTGAGTGATCTTATGTCTTATACTACTTTTAGCCGAAACCATAATAACCAACTACAAGAACCGATGTTTTTCGGCCAAACCGTTAACGTATCGCGTTATGATCAACAGAAGTACCCTATTTTCGAAAAGCTAATTGAAAAACAACTATCGTTTTTTTGGCGTCCTGAAGAAGTCGATGTAAGTAAAGATCGGTTAGATTTTCAGGCTTTACCTGATCACGAAAAACATATCTTTTTAAGTAACTTAAAATATCAAACATTGCTTGATAGTGTGCAAGGTCGCTCGCCTAATGTTGCGTTACTGCCAATTGTGTCGATCCCAGAACTTGAGACCTGGATTGAAACATGGGCATTTAGTGAAACAATCCATAGCCGTTCATATACACATATTATTCGTAACGTTACCCAAGCCCCTGAGCTTATTTTTGATGATATTGTTAGTAACGAAAAGATCAGTGAACGTGCTGATGCCGTAACTAAATATTACGATGAATTAATTAATAAAGTGGCTGTGTATAACTTATACGGTGAAGGTAAACATGAACTTAATGGCGAAACAGTTCATATCAGTTTATTTGAACTTAAAAAGCTTTTATACCTTGCAATGATGTCAGTGAATATCTTAGAAGCGATCCGTTTTTATGTCAGCTTTGCCTGTTCATTTGCGTTTGCAGAGCGAGAATTAATGGAAGGTAACGCTAAAATTATTAAGCTGATCGCCCGTGATGAAGCGCTTCATCTTTCTGGTACTCAGCATATTTTGAATATTATGCAAGATGGTAAAGACGATCCTGAAATGGCTATCGTAGCAGCCCAGTGTCGTGATGAAGCGATCAAGATGTTTGTTGATGCTGCTGAACAAGAAAAAGAATGGGCTGAATACCTGTTTAAAGATGGTTCAATGATTGGCTTAAACAAAGATATTTTATGCCAATACGTTGAGTACATTACTAATGCTCGTATGACTGCAGTTGGTTTACCAACACAGTTTAAAACCAGCAGTAACCCTATCCCATGGATCAATTCATGGTTAGTGTCAGACAATGTACAAGTTGCTCCACAAGAAGCGGAGATCAGCTCATACCTTGTAGGCCAAATTGACTCTCAAGTTAATGCCTCTGATTTCGGTGACTTCGATCTCTAATGACCAGCAACAAAACTGCAAAGATCCACTTTGCAGATAATAGCCAGTGTGTAGATTTTGACACTGGCTGTCATTCCCTTTTAGACTGCCTAGAACAACAGCAATATGAAATTCCTTTTCAGTGTAGAGAAGGATATTGTGGTGCCTGTAGAGCAACCCTAGTAGCAGGGCAAGTCACCTATAACGAAGAACCACTCGCCTTTGTACGTGATGGAGAAGTACTGCTGTGCTGCTGTAAACCCGATGGCAATATCACTCTCAATTTGAAGTAATTTGTTAATGCCAGTCAAACTGCTTTGTTTCATAGCAATGTATTTTATCACTGATCATTAAACTACTTTCATCTATGGTTACATCCCAATTTAAACTGCGGGTTAAATCCACCTGAATATCATCAATAAACTGCTGGTCAATCTCAATAATATGGCTATTATCAAATAACTTTAACCGTGACTGAGATTGCGTTAACCATTCACTATTGCCCGTTGTTAAAATTAATAATTCATCCACTTGCTTAGCGATCTTAACTAATTCATCAAGGTCAGGTTTATCAACACTTAACCAGGTTTTATAATGTTCATCCAACGCTTGAATTCCTACATCTGGCTGTAGTTTATCAGCAAGTTTATTAAGCACTGCATGGCTGTCATAAGATAAAATACAATAGCCTAACAGCTTTAAAACAAAATGCTCCAGTGTTTCATTTTTAGTCAACGCTGTGGTAAAAATTTCTTTGTGATTACGCTGATGACGCAGATCAGCTATGCTAAATCGTGCTTTAAAAATACGTGTTTTATCAGACATAATATTCACCAGTCTCGCCGTTACTCCTATTGAGTATAGCCCAATCTGATATAAGCACGTTTATTTTAAAAGTTATGGTATAACATTATTGATCAGCACAAATGATGGTGTTATATTATATCACAACATAATAGCAACAACGTAGTAACCATGATCCGACATTCATTAATATCAACTGCAATTATCACTGCTTTAAGCTCTTTTTCTGCTCATGCTGCGCTGGTAACTGGGCAAGTTTTTGACAATAACAAGCAACCACTCAGCTATGCCGATGTGCACGTACACGGTAAAGCACAGTCAATTAAAACTGACGAGAATGGCCGATTTAGTATTAATATTGATGCTAATAGCCAATTACATATTAGTAAAAATAATTTTGTTGATGCTAGAGTTCAAGTAACTGAAACCAGTTCTGCTCTAAATATCACGCTTGTACCTACGTCAGTTGAATCTGTCGTTGTGTATGCCTCTGCCCTGCATAAAAATAGCTTAGAGATGATTTCACCAGTGAGTGTACTCAGTGGTGATGAACTGCGCAATAAAGCAAAACCCACGTTAGGCGAAACGCTCAAAGGCCTTCCAGGTGTTAATGCCAGCTATTTTGGCCCTGTTTCATCTAGCCCTATAATCCGTGGCCTAGATGGCCCTCGCGTTAAAATCACCCAAAATGGCTTAGACAGCAGCGATGCGTCACGTATTGGCCCAGATCACGCAACATCGAATGACAGCCTAGCTGCAGAACAGATTGAAGTTTTGCGTGGCCCAGCTACGCTACTTTATGGCTCAGGCGCGATTGGTGGCGTAGTTAACGTAGTAGATAACCGCATTCCAACTGATAATATCGAGCAGTTAACTGGGGCTGTTGAATACAGCCATGACACGGTTTCAAATGCCAACACCTATGCTGCCAAGCTTGAGACGGGCCATAACAACTTTAACTTCCATTTTGACGGTACCAAACGCACTGGTGATGACTACCAAACTCCGCGTTTTAACTTACCTGAAGAAGAGCACGAAGATCATGAGGGTCATGACGAAGAAGAGCATGAAACAGCCACCTCGGTAAAAAATACCTTTATTGATAGCCAAACCGTTAACTTTGGTACCAGCTATGTAGGTGAGCATTTAACGCTAGGTGTTTCTTATGGCCGTATTGAAACCGACTACGGTATTCCAGCACATAGCCATGAACATGAACATGGCCATGATCACGAACACGAGCATGATGAAGGCGAAGAAGAAGCCGTTTATGCGCGTGTAGAACAAGATCGCTGGCAAGGTTTGATGAGCTATGCATTACACAACAACTGGATTGAAACTATTAATTTACGTCTAGGTTATACTGATTATCGCCATGCTGAAATTGAAGATGGCGCGATCGGTACTATCTTTAGTAATGAAACCACTGAAGCACGTTTAAATATTGAGCATAAGTTAGGTAATTGGCATGGTATGGCTGGTTATCATTTTAGTGACTCTGATTATGATGCCGATGGTGAAGAAGCCTTCACACCCGCTAGCAAAACGACTACTCATGCATTATTTATCCTCGAAGAAAAACAGTTTGGCGACGTGACATTAGAATTAGGTGCGCGTATTGAAGATTATAATATTGATAGTAATGTCGGTGCTGCTGCGCATGACCATGACCATGACCATGACCATGACCATGAAGATGATCATACTGATGAACATGCCAATGAAATAACGCCTTACAGTAAAAGCTTTACTAATCTGAGCGCTTCAGCAGGCGCTATTTGGCAATATACACCCGGACAAAGTATTGCGCTGAGCGTGTCACACTCTGAACGCGCACCGTTATCAGCCGAGCTATTATCAAATGGTGTCCATATTGCAACTGGCACCTATGAGCTTGGTTTAGGCTACGCGATAGAAGACGGTGAAATTCACTTCGAACCTGAAAATATCAAACAAGAAACATCAACCAATATTGATTTTGGCTTTAGACGCTTTAGTGGCGATTTTGGTTATACGGTTAACTTTTTCTATAACGACATTGCCAATTTTTACTATCAGCAGAACACGGGGTTAGTGTTTGATGAAGAGCACGGCCTTGAAGCTGCAGAGCCTGGCCACGATGATGGTATGGCTGTTTATCAATTTGTCAGTAAAGATGCGAAATTATACGGCATTGAATTTGACGCACATTATCAATTAAATTCAAATGCGATGGTAAAAGTATTTGGTGACTCAACCACTGCAAAACTTGCTGATGATGAAGGGTATTTACCGCGTATTCCGGCAAATAAGTTAGGTTCAGAATTACAGTATAATATCAGTGATTGGCAGTTCAGCTTAACTGGCACACACTACTTTGAACAACGTGATATTACGGCTTATGAAACCGCAACTGATAGCTATACACTGTTTGATGCGCAAGCAAATTACCAATTAAGTGTCGGTCCGGTAGATACACAGTTTTATATCAACGTTGATAATATTACGGATGAACTGGGTTTTGTACATAGTTCATTTATTAAAGATGAAGCGCCACTACCCGGGCGTAACTTTAGAATTGGTCTACGTGGTTATTTCTGAACTCAGTAAATAACCATAAAAAAGCCGCGCTAATAGTTATTAGCGCGGCTTTTTATTACTCAATTTCTAATTAAAGAATTTCGTGTAGCTCAACGTCAAATACCAGTGTTGAGAATGGTGCAATTGCAGCACCGGCACCACGTTCTCCATAAGCAAGCTCATGAGGAACATAGATACGCCATTTGGTGCCTTCAGGCATCATTTGTAATGCTTCAGTCCAGCCTTTGATCACGCCACCAACTGGAAACTCAGCAGGTTGACCACGCTCATAAGAGCTGTCAAATACAGTACCGTTGATAAGTGTACCGTGATAATCAACACGCACTGTTGACTCAGCAGTTGGCTTGTTGCCTTCACCTGTTGCTAGTACTTCATATTGAAGACCAGACTCAGTCACTGTGATTTCAGCACGTTTTGCATTTTCTTCTAAGAATGCAATGCCTTCAGCTGCAAGTACTTTCGCCTCTTCTTCACGACGTGCTTGGATTTCAGTGTTGATTTTTTCGAATGCAGCTTGGATCTCAGGGATCTCAACTTGGAAATCGCCGCCCACATACGCATCTTTCATGCCTGCAAATACTGAATTTAAGTTTAAACCTTCGAAAGGGTTAGCTTTAAGTTGCTCACCCATCTGTAGGCCAATACCGTAACTTGCTTTTTCAGCATCTGTAGTAAAATTATCTGACATAATATGTTTCACGTTTTGTTTATACCAAGCTTAATAACGCTGGTATCAGTTAAAAGACGCGCCTATGCTATCATAAAAAAAAGCCCTTTTGGGCTTCTTTAGAGCTAGTTTTTAGTGAGTTTTCGCTTTATTAATCGCACAGCAAAAGTCAAGATTGGCAAGCTGATTAAAATACCAGCAAGTAATGGACGACTCAGTAATGCCTGCGTACCAACTAATAACACCGGCACGACTAATAAACCGATACAACCAATAAATATTGCCGCAATTTCTGGCCAGTATTTATCATATTTAGTAATTAAATGCCCAGCTAATAGATTAAAGCCTAGGCAGTAAAGCATAGCTGTGAGCAATACATGCTCTGGTTGTGCATCCATCGCCATTTTAACGAGTAAGTTAATAGCACTGTGATAACAGTAGCCAAACACCGACCATAACAGTATGTGTTTTAGCACCCGTTGTGTGGTGTTTAATTGATTTTGCTGTGACATCTTAAACTCCAGATAGCAAAAAGCCGCCCATAAGGCGGCTTTTTAAATATGGTGGAGAGATAGGGATTTGAACCCTAGAGGGGCTATAAACCCCTGCCGGTTTTCAAGACCGGTGCATTCGACCACTCTGCCATCTCTCCGTACGGCGCGGATAATAGGGGTTAGCCGCCTTGTTGTAAAGCCCTAAAAGTAAAAAAGTTCAAATTAATCGTTACAATTACTCGAAGCGCTTAAAAATACATCAATAATACTGTTTTGGACGTTTCGCGACCCACGAACACAGTAAGCAGACTAATAAGCTAAAAGTTACAAAACTTAAGCTCTGAAAGATTAAATCAAAGCGGTTTAGATCATCACTTGGTACAAGCACCAATACAAAAGCGGGTAAAATACTCACAAACAACACGTAACAACACACTTTAAACGCTCTACCAAAATCAAATCGTCTTGTGTGTTGCATCCACCACGCTAAGATAACCACAATAGCAGTTGATGAGATCGCGATTAAATGAGGAGTCTGTGTACTAAATGCTGTGTAAAGAGTGATAGCCGCACCAACAAAGCCCCATAAGGACCACGTTAACCATTTTTCTTTTTCACGTAAAAATAAATTTCCCATTATCCTCGTCTTCTTGTTGTTATTCTAATTAAGACACTCCATACATTAACAAACTGCAGAAAAATAACAAACCATTGTATTGAGGGTTATTGCATCCAAGCGCTTCAGACAGCCAAGCTACCTAAAGATAATAACAAAGGTAGCCTTAATGCACTCTGACTGAAATAACACGACAAAGTTCCAATTAATTACGTTTTGGCAACTATAAGTTTGTGAAAAAGTGTTCTGGGCTATGACGAACAGTCTTTTTACAGTCCACTTCTGGAGTGCCTAAATACAGGTAACCGACAATCTCATCTTCATTATCAAGCTTTAACGCCGCTTTTACCGCCTCACTTTGCGCAAAGTAACCAGTACGCCAGACACCACCAAGTCCCTGCGCAAAAGCTGCTTGTTGCATAGCTAACACAGCACAACCAGCACTTTGTACTTGTTCGATACGCGGTACTTTTGGGTGCGCTTGATATTTGGCAATGGCAATGATTATCATCGGTGCACGCAGCGGTAACTCTTTGGCACGATTAATTACTTTTTCATCTTGTTGTTCTGCAACTGCACTTTGATAATAAATTTCGCCGAGTCGTTCTCGCGCATCTTCTGCAACAACAATAAATTGCCAAGGCGCAAGGCAACCATGATCAGGCACACGAAGCGCTGCTTGTTTAATAATATCAAGTTGACTGTTGTTTGGGGCAGGTGCAATCAGTCGAGGATCTGACTGACGAGTCAATAAAAGCTCAATAGCGTCCATAGCGATTCTCTAATTAAAAAAGAAACTAGCATAGCATTGATAGGGATTGCTGAGAAAGTTTGAAAGTTAGAAAGTTTGCGACGGGCGTCGCAAACTGACAGGTAGAGATTTAGATTATTCGAATCTTTTCCGTAACCAGTGATCAAGGCTAACAAAACGCCCACCGCCGGTAAAAAATAAACTCAATAACATCGCAAAATAAATTGCTGAAAACTCAATGCCATTATTCAAAATCGACGGTTTACCCTTTTCATAAAGGTAATCTGGGAAACCATGTTCTTGTACAAGTCCTCGAATTTTCTCAATACGTTCTTTTACTTCACGAGAATTATCTAAACTTTCTTTTGCACCGGGGATCGCCAACCAATCAAGTACTTGTGCAGCACTGGTATCTGGATCTGTCGGCGCAATCGCAAACCAGCCATTGTGCCAATGTACAGAGGTTGCGGCAACGACCATAGTAAACATCAGCGGTATGCTAACCAGACGGGTTAATAAACCAACTAAGAGCAGCCAGCCACCGAGAAATTCACTCCAGCCAGCTAAAAAAGCCAGTAAATCAGGAAAAGGTAAGCCTAAGCCCCAGTCTGGGTTACCAAACCAAGCAACAACATCTGGAGAAGCTAAAAAGAATTCAAAAAACCCATTACCATTACCACTGATATTTAGCTTGTTATAACCTGCGATGATCATAACTGGCGCCAGTATCAGTCTAAATAGTAAAGCAGGGATACCATCAAAAATGGCTATTTTTTGGAGGGAAGTTTTATATAGTGTGATCAATGTATTCATCGTAGCAGTCTAGTCTTTTGTAATGTATTAAACAAAGACCGCTACGATTAAAAGTTTATTTCAGTTAAATTTTACGCGCGACCTGAAGCGCTTCATAAATAGCTCGTTTTGCATCAATTGCTGATGCTAATTTGGCCCCGCCAATTACATGTACTTTAGGATTATCGATTAACCCCGACATTAATTCGTTATTAGAGACTTGCCCGATACAAGCGATCACTGTATCAACAGGTAGCACCTGCTCCTCTCCTGCCACAGTAATTTTTAGACCTTGCTTATCAAAATGATGATACTGACAATCAGCGATCTGTTTTACACCATGTTGCTTTGCAACTTGACGATGTATCCAGCCCGTTGTTTTACCAAGCTCACTGCCAAAACGCCCGGCGCTGCGTTTTAGCATAAACAATTGACGATTATCTTTATCTGGACTTGGCTGACATTCAATTCCCCACTGCGATTTAAAATCAGCAATACTTTGATCTTTATGTTCACTTAAAAAAGCAACCATATCAAAGCCAATGCCGCCGGCACCTAAAATTGCAATAGATTGCCCTAATTCAACTTCGCCTCGAATAACTTCATCGTATGAAAAAACACGTTTATTATCCGCGCAGGTAAAGTTTGCCTCACGCGGGCGCACACCCGTTGCAAACACCACGTCATCGTATTGCTCAAGCATTTTATCGGTAAAAGGAGTATTGAGTGTTACCGTGACCTTCAGACGTTCAAGTTCATTAATAAAATAACGCAAGGTATGATTGAAATCTTCTTTACCAGGAATTCGCATCGCTAAATTAAATTGGCCGCCCATATCTGTATTTTTATCAATCAGCGTTACCGTATGGCCTTTTTGCGCTAAGTAACAACTGGCAGATAAGCCCGCAGGCCCAGCACCTACAACCAACACATTTTTAGCCTTGTTGGTCAGCTCAAGAGGATAATCTAGCTCAAACCCCGCTTGAGGATTCACTAAGCATGTTGCTCGTTTACCTTTAAATACATGATCTAAACAGCCCTGATTACAGCCGATACAAATATTAATGTGTTTACTTTGTTGTGCTTGGTATTTATTAAAAAATTCTGGATCGGCTAATAGTGGTCGTGCCATCGAAATCAGATCGGCATCCCCTGCAGTTAAAATTTCATTGGCAATCTCGGGGGTATTAATACGATTTACAGCAATGACAGGAACCGATACCACTTCTTTTAAACGTTTTGAAGCTTCTTTAAATGCACCTGCTGGCACCATACTCGCAATAGTAGGTACTCGTGCTTCATGCCAGCCTATGCCAGTATTTAAAATATCAACTCCAGCCTGCTCTAATGCTTTGGCCTGGATCGTAACCTCTTCAGGTGTTGACCCATTCGGAATTAAATCCATCACCGATAATCGAAAGATAATTAAAAATTCTTTATTTACTTTGGCACGTACAGCTTTGACTATCTCTAACGCTAAACGCATACGGTTTTCTAAACTTCCACCGTATTCATCTGAGCGTTTATTGGTATGCGGTGCCATAAACTCATTAATCAAATAACCTTCTGAGCCCATCACTTCAACGCCATCGTAGCCTGCCTTTTGTGCTAAATAGGCGGAATGAGCAAAGTCTTTGATGGTTTTTTTTATTGCACTGAGCGACATTGCTTTGGGTTGATATGGGTTAATAGGTGCTTTAATTGCACTTGGTGCTTGATTAAATGGATGATACGCATAACGTCCAGCATGTAATAATTGTAAGCAAATCTTACCGCCGTGTTGATGGACAACATCAGTGTATGCACGGTGCTTAAACACATCATAATAGCTATTAAAAGACGATGAGATTGGGGTTAATTTGCCACGCAAATTAGGACTGTAGCCCCCCGTAATGAGCATCGCAGTACCACCTTTAGCGCGCGCTTCATAAAAAGCACGCAGTCGTTTTCGGTTATGCCATCCCTCTTCAAGCCCCGTGTGCATTGAGCCCATTACCAAACGGTTACGTAGCTGTGTGTGTTTCAATTGTAATTGTTGTTCTAACATCCTCTGCCCCAATGAACTGGTCTAACCTCTATACATTAGCCAATTTTGCTCGATTGGCAAGCAATAAGCAACAAAAGCGATAAATTAGTTAATATGTTCACATTCTCACGGTTAAAACCTCGCTCATAAATACTTAGTTACGATTTAACAGTTAAATTAATTTTTATTCTGGGCTAAGATGGTGACAGATATAAGTTGTACCAGACTAAGGATTTATTTTGATTGCAAAGCTATTTAAAGGACTGTGGGCAGGAATTAACTTTTCTCGTCGTTTAGTCCTCAATTTTTTATTTGTGTTACTCGTTATTCTTTTCATTGTTTCAATCGCAAGCGATGACAATGAAATCAATGTTGCTAACACATCGGTGCTCAGGCTAAACCTCAATGGTCCAATCGTAGAAGAAAAAGTTTACGTTGATCCAATTGAAGCTGCCATCAATGATGCAACACAGGGCAACGACGAGCCGGCTGAAATTTTACTTGATGATATTATCGAAGTAATTGATCAAGCCACTGAAGATAAACGCATTAGTGTGATTTTGCTGGATTTACAAAAAATGCCTAACGCGCATTTAAATAAATTAAAACAAATCACTCAAGCGTTAGAGCGGTTTAAAGCGAGCGGCAAAAAAGTAATTGCCTCTGGTTATTATTACTCACAAGCACAATATTACATTGCTGCGCACGCTGATGAAATATCGATGCACCCTTATGGCGGTGTAGAGATCCAAGGCTTTGGCATGTACCCATTGTATTTTAAAGATGCGCTTGAAAAACTCGGTATCACTCAGCATATTTTCCGTGTTGGTACATTTAAATCGGCTGTTGAACCGTTTATTCGTAACGATATGTCAGATGCAGCAAAAGAAGCTAATAATGTATGGCTAGGTGCATTGTGGAAAGAATACAAACAAGACGTTGCCGCTGTGCGCCCATTTGATGAAGCAAACTTTGATGAAACAATGGACGTTTTTCTGGCTAAAATGCAAGCAGTTAATGGCGATTCAGGTAAATATGCCCTTGAACATCAATGGGTTGATTCTTTAAAAACCAATCAACAAATGCGTCAACAATTAATTGCCTTAGTAGGCACTGAAGAAACGGGCAAAACCTTCAACCAAGTATCATTTAAAGAATATCTCTCATTGGTTAAACCGCCGATTGAGTTTGATAACCCAATGACAGAAAAAGTCGCCGTTGTGGTTGCACGCGGTACTATCTCTGACGGCGAACGTAAAGCCGGTGAAATTGGTGGTGACTCTACAGCGGCTTTACTACGTAAAGCACGCTTAGATGATAAAGTAAAAGCGGTTGTACTGCGTATTGATTCTGGCGGTGGCAGTATGTTTGCCTCTGAAGTTATTCGTGCTGAAGTGCTTGCTCTTAAAGCAGCTGGTAAACCAGTGGTTGCTTCAATGAGCTCAGTAGCAGCTTCTGGCGGCTACTGGATTGCCTCTGCTGCCAACGAAATTTGGGCAGCGCCGAGCACAATTACCGGCTCAATTGGTGTATTTGGTAACTTTATGACCTTTGAAAACACCATGGCTAAATTAGGTGTTTATTCAGATGGCGTTGCCACAACTGAAATGGCTGGTCTATCAATCGCTCGCCCGCTTAATGAAAAAATGGCACAGGTTATTCAACTAAGTGTAGAAGATGCTTATCAACGCTTCTTAGAGGTTGTTGGTGAAGCACGAAATATGACCCCTGAGCAAGTTGACTCTATTGCACAAGGCCGTGTTTGGATTGCAAGTCAAGCGCAAGAGCTTGGCTTAGTTGACAAATTAGGCAATAAGCAAGACGCTATCAAAGCGGCAGCTGAACTGGCTAAGCTTGATTTTTATGAAGTTAAAACCATTAAGCAGAGTCTATCGGCGGAAGAGAAATTAATGCAGGATATTTTTGGAAATGCATCGATTAGATCGCTAATTGGCTCACAAAGTACGCTACAAAACGCACTCTCAAACCAAGCATCTATCAATGGTTTAGTTAAGCAATTAACAACTGAGGTTGAAGGTCTAAAAGATTACAACGATCCGCAAGGCATTTATGCCCGCTGCTTAGTGTGTAATATTTCGCAATAAATAGTGTATAGGCTGTAATCGCAGCAACTAACCGTTATACTAAGCCCAGTTTTTTTACTGGGCTTTTTTTATGAAACGTAAACGTATTTATATCGCATATACTGGCGGTACAATTGGGATGAAAAAATCGAGTCGAGGCTATATTCCCGCTGAAGGTTTTTTAACACAAACCGTAGAAAACAATGCCGAATTTAATCGTGATGAAATGCCCTTATTCGATATTCACGAGTATTGCCCGCTGATTGACTCATCAGACATGTCCCCTGCTCATTGGCAACTAATCGCAGATGATATTAAAAGTAAATACCAAGATTATGATGGCTTTGTCGTGCTTCATGGCACAGATACCATGGCGTATACCGCATCTGCTTTGTCCTTTATGTTTGAAAACTTAACAAAGCCAGTGATAGTGACAGGCTCGCAAATTCCACTGTCGCAATTGCGCTCTGATGGCCAAGTAAATTTACTTAATGCGATGTATTTAGCGGCTAATTATCCGATTGCTGAGGTTAGTTTATTTTTTAATAATCAATTATTTCGCGGTAATCGTGCGACTAAAGCGCATGCCGATGGCTTTGATGCCTTTGCATCCCCTAACCTAGATCCATTAGCACTATCAGGTATTAATATTCAATTATTAAAAGGCCAGTTAAGCCCGTATGTTGAAAATGAGCTACAAGTCACCAACATCACGCCGCAACCTATTGGTGTTTTATACTTGTATCCAGGGATCAGTCATGCTGTAGTTAAAAGTCTGGTAAACGACAATATCAAAGCCCTCGTATTATTGAGCTTTGGTGTGGGCAATGCGCCACAAGATCCAGACTTTTTAGAGATCCTCTCCAGCGCAAGTAAGCGCGGAATGGTTATCGTCAATTTAACCCAGTGCTTAAAAGGGCATGTAAATATGGGCGGCTATGCAACTGGTAACGCATTACTTAACATTGGTGTGATCAGCGGTTACGATATGACCTTAGAGGCATGCTTAACTAAATTACATTACTTATTTAGCCAAAAGCTTGAAATTGAAACTATTCGCCATTTAATGCAAGACAACTTACGTGGTGAGTTAAGTAGATAAGCTGAGCGCTTTATAATAAAAACTATTTTTTAAATTAAAAAGGCACGCTAATTAGCGTGCCTTTCATTTAAACCTATTGGTCTAATTAACGTACTTTCGCGTCAATCTCTACTAAATCAGTTAAATGACATACCTCACCACTATGAGTTTTAATGCCATGCTCACCAAAATAATCTCGCTGTGCTTGTACGAGATGACCATTGCTTGGTGTCGTCAACGTCGCAAAATACGTTTGCGTTGAGCTAAGTACCGGAAATGCTAATCCAGTCATCATTGCTTGACCTGCTATCTTACGCAGCGCTAATGACTCTTTTTCTAAAGTGTCGATAAACTCAACACCTTCAGCGATGTTATCTAAGTAATCAGCACGGATAATACAACCAGCACGCCACGTTTGCAGTGTTTTAGATAAATCGACTTTCCATTGATGTGCACGTGATGCACCTTTGATCAGCGCAAGGCCTTGACGATAAGCCAGTAAACTTGCAAACAAGAAGGCATCTTTAAGTTCATCTAAATCTAATTCAACCTGTGAAGTTGATTTAGCTGCATACGTCATTTCTTTCGCTGCATGTGTGTCACCAGTATTGGTTAAGTGACGCGCTTGCACAGCTGCAACCAATGAAGGAACGGCGATACCCAGTTCTAATGCATTTTGTGCCGTCCACAAACCAGTGCCTTTCGCGCCAACTTTATTATCAATCAAATCAACTAACGCTTCACCCGCATCGGTTTCTAACGATAAAATATGACTTGAGATAGATAATAAATAGCTATTGAGTGTGCCTTCAGACCATTGATTAAAAATCTCTGCAACTTCATGTGGAGTGCGGTTAGTGCCTAAGCGTAATAATTGATACATTTCTGCGATTAGTTGCATTAATGCATATTCAATTCCGTTGTGCACCATTTTTACAAAGTGACCACTGGCTGATTGACCAACACGGGCAAAACACGATTCACCTTTGTAGCTTGCTGCTACTTTTTCAAACCATGGCTCAACGCGTTCCCAGCCGCCTTCTGAACCACTTGCCATCATCGCAGGACCATGACGCGCGCCTTCGGCACCGCCAGAAATACCCATCGTGGCAAATTCAAATTTATTTTGATATTTAAGTTTACGAGTAATACCGTCTTTATAATTACTATTGCCACAATCGACGATAATATCGTCACAATCAACGCCTGCATCAACTAAATCGCTGCAAACTTTATCGACTAACTCACCCGCTGGCACTAATAACAAAATTGAGCGAGGCGGCGTTAACCGTTTTACCATATCACCTAAATCAGACACAATGTGCAGACGATCTGCCATGCCTTGTAATTTAGCACAGCTTAATAGCTCTTCGCCCGCGTCTGGGTTTTTATCATAAGCTACTAGCGTCATCCCTTGTTCAATCAAGTTGAGAGCAAGATTTTTACCCATAACGCCTAACCCTACTAATGCAACTTGCATTTAGTGTCCTCCTCGGTAACAACTATTGGTTAGTAAATGAAATAATACCGCGCGCATTATATACCCAAGCCACTTAAAATTGCGAGCCTAGACAACAGATACAACGCTTTGCGCAAGACAAACACGCAAGATACAGTGATTATATCAAACAACCGTTGCCTCGGGGCGATAAATTTTCCTGATATGGATTTCTGAGTCGAGCATTGACGAGACCTGACACCGGTGTCATAATGTGGTCATAATTTTTTTGTATAAAATAATGACAGCTTTACACGTTACCTTGATGTCAACGCGCTATTTGCTGTCAGTAAAAACTGTATTATGCGTGTCAGTTAAACTAACACCTATAAATAACGAAAAACCGTCAACCTGCTTACAACATCGTAAGCCTACAGGAGAATTTGATGCTTAGACGCACAAAAATAGTCGCGACCCTTGGACCTGCAACCGATCGAGATAACAACTTAGAAAAAATAATCCGTGCTGGTGCAAACGTAGTGCGTTTGAATTTCTCACACGGCATTGCACAAGATCACAAAGACCGAGCCCAAGCTGTGCGTGACATTGCCAAAAAACTAGGCAAGCACATTGCTATTTTAGCCGATCTACAAGGCCCAAAAATTCGTGTATCGACATTTAAAGATGGCAAAGTAACGCTATCTGTTGGTGCAAAATTTATTCTTGATGCAAAAATGGAAAAAGGCCTAGGCGATATCAACGCCGTTGGTATTGATTATAAAGAATTACCACAAGATGTTGCCCCTGGTGACTTACTACTTTTAAACGATGGTTTAATTCAATTAACAGTAGTAAATGTTGAAGGTCATTTAGTGCATACCACAGTAACTGTTGGTGGTGTGTTATCTAACAATAAAGGCATCAACCGCTTAGGTGGTGGTTTAACTGCTCCAGCCTTCACTGATAAAGATAAAGAAGATTTATTAACTGCAGCAGAAATTGATGTTGATTATATCGCAGTATCGTTCCCACGCAGTGGCGATGATATGCGTTATGTGCGTTCACTAGCTGAAGCTGCAGGCTCTAAAGCACAGCTTTTAGCTAAAATTGAGCGTGCTGAAGCCGTTGAAACGGTAGAAGCAGTTGATGATATTATCCTTGCTTCAGATGCAGTGATGGTTGCTCGTGGTGACTTAGGTGTTGAAATTGGTGATGCTGCCTTAATGGGTAAACAAAAACTCATTATCCGTCGTGCTCGCTCACTTAACCGTACCGTGATCACAGCAACACAAATGATGGAATCAATGATCGATAACCCAATGCCAACCCGTGCAGAAGTTATGGATGTTGCCAACGCAGTCCTTGATGGCACTGATGCGGTAATGCTTTCAGCTGAAACAGCGGCAGGCGATTACCCAGAAGAAACCGTGGCAACCATGGCGCGCGTTTGTTTAGGGGCAGAATCACAAAAAGAAACTCACGTTTCTAAGCATCGCTTAGATAGTCGTTTCTCTTCTAATGCAGAATCAATTGCATTGTCAGCTATGTATGCGGCAAACCATTTAGATTCAGTAAAAGCGATTATTACTTTAACTGAATCAGGTAGCACAGCAAAATTGATGTCACGTATCAGCTCTGGCTTACCTATTTATTCATTGTCTCGTCATGCCAGTACGCTTGGTCAAACAGCATTATATCGTGGTGTTTACCCGGTATTCTTTGACTCAACACAATGTGAAAAAGATAACATGGTAAAAGATGCCCTTAACACACTTGTGAATGCGGGCTCATTACAATCTGGCGATACTGTGATCATTACTCATGGTGATGCTATGGAAACGATTGGTGCAACCAACACTATGAAAATTGTTACTGTTGCTTAATTAACGCAGTTATAAAAAAACGCGAGCCAAGGCTCGCGTTTTTTATTTAAAACACATGGTTTAATTTACTTCGTTATATAACAGCTATTGAGCTCGTTTCTAAGTTAACTTGCTAACGCAGCTTTTACTTTATCGCGATAACTACGACTTACTTTTAATTCTTGGCCGTTATCAAGCACTAATAAATACTCACCACTTACCTGAGTTACAAGCTTGCTAATTTGTTTAGTATTTACTATCGCACTGCGGTGTACACGTACAAATAGCTGAGGATCAAGTTCCTGTTCTAGTTCTTTCATAGTTTTTCGTAAAATATGCGTTTGACCATCTTGGCAATGTAAACACATATAGTCACCAGCGGCATCAACCCATTGAATTGTCGCTACAGGTACACGGATTATTTCACCCTGCTCTTTCACCGCTAAAGATTCTGGGTAACGGCGATCTGTTAATGTATCGCCAGTTGCCAGTTTTTTCAAAATCTCTTCACAATTATTACCAGTAATTCCAGCTACAAAACTCGCCAATTTCTTTTTATGGGCGTTGTCTTGTTGCGTCTTCAAGTAGGTATGCACTTTTTCTACCGCCTGTTTTAGTCTGTTGTCGTCGACTGGTTTAAGGATATAATCTAAAGCATGGATCTCAAATGCTTTGACTGCGAACTGATCAAATGCGGTTACGAATACAATAGCTGGTAACGCTCTGACACTTTCACTGAGTGCTCTGGCAACCTCAAATCCATTCATTCCAGGCATTTGAATATCTAAAAAAACTAAATCTATTTTCCCTGCTTGGCATGCATCGATTGCCTCTTGGCCAGAGCTACATAATTTAATGACTTCGATATCATCAAACTCCTCTAGCCTTACAGCTAAGCCTCTACGGGCTAATGGTTCATCATCGACAATCAGGGTCTTAATCTTGCTCATTTCTTCACAGCCTTCTCAAACGGAACGCGCAGATTCACTTTCAATCCACTTGGCGTATTATGTGATAACACAAACGAATAGTTATTTTCATACAAAGTTTTCAGGCGGTCTTTCGTATTTGCCACCCCTACCCCTTGTGAATTAACTAATTGGCCATTAAGTAATTCAGTACCAGGGCCATTATCGCCTACTTCCAGTAATAGTTCATTAGCAAAAACTTGTGCTTTAATATCAATCACCCCACCTTCGATCAGATGAGCTATCGCATATTTAATCGCATTTTCGATGATCGGTTGCAATATTAAACTCGGCACTAATGCATTTTTTGCTTCATCACTGATTTGCACATTCACTTGCAACCGTTCATCAAAGCGTACTCGCTCTATTTCAAGATAAAGCATCAGTGCATGCAACTCTTGTTCAAGTGGGACTTTCTTTATCGGATCGGTATTGAGTGTATAACGTAAAAAGTCGCTCAATTTCGACACCATTAAATTAGCATCTTTATTCTCTTTTACCAAAATCAATGTAGATATAGCATTAAGAGTATTAAACAAAAAATGAGGATTTAATTGATAACGTAGCATCTTCAGTTGTGCTTCATGCGCCATCGTAGTAGCTTTTAGAGCTTTTTGGCGCTCACTTTGCAGTAGTTGATAATATTTAATGCCAAAGTACAAACCACTCCAACAAAGAATAATATAAACCGAATCTAAGCCTTGTTGTAGATAGTAAAACCACTCTGTAGGACGATAGCCATGGCGATAAATTTCCCATAAATTGAACTTTTGTATTACCGCCCATAAAGTCCCTGTAATGTACGAAGCGCCAAACACTACTAACATTAAAACCCAAGGAGATGCATTCCAGGCTTTGCGATACATATAACGCAATGGCACAGTCATTAAACAGCCGGCGTAAGCATTGAGTACGATCACAAATACATAAATATCGCGCATCTCAAAGACTTTAGAGCCAATGTAGTTAACAAGTGCATAACCGACCCAACCCGCAATCTGTAATACCCAGAAAAAGCGTTGACGGTTATCAACTAAGGATTGCCAATTCAAAATAGTTAATTACCTCATTTATTTGTAATTATTATATAGCGTTAGCGCGGTTGGGATCACTACCGACTATCTCGCTTTTCACGAGCCTTACCGCAAATAACTGTTGGTGAAAACTTTATTTTAGCCACAAAAAAAGGAGCCATAGGCTCCTTTTTAATACTTATTTTAAAAGCTTAAGCTGCCGCTAGGCCTTCTTTAGCTTTTGCAACAAGCGCTGCGAATGCAACTTGGTCATAAACAGCGATATCTGCAAGGATCTTACGATCGATTTCTACAGATGTCTTTTTAAGACCATTGATAAAACGGCTGTAAGACAGACCATTTTGACGTGAAGCAGCATTGATACGTGCAATCCATAATTGACGGAAAGTACGTTTCTTCGCACGACGGTCACGGTAAGCGTATTGACCCGCTTTAGTAACAGCCTGGAAAGCTACGCGGTAAACACGTGAACGTGCTCCGTAGTAACCTTTTGCTTGTTTTAAAACTTTTTTGTGACGTGCACGTGCGACAACGCCGCGTTTAACTCTTGCCATTTCTAAAAACCCCTATTAAGCGAATGGTAACATACGTGAAACTAGACCATGGTCGTTCTTATGAACCATCATCTTAGGACGTAGGTGTAACTTACGCTTAGAAGTTTTCTTAGTCAGAATGTGACGAAGATGCGCTTGTTTACGCTTGAAACCGCCAGAAGCAGTCTTTTTGAAACGCTTAGCCGCGCCTCTGTGACTTTTTAGCTTATAAGCCATTGCAATAACTCCAAATGTATTGCTTTAAAATTAGTAAGCAGGCGTGAGATATATTGCTATAGCTCCACTTTTAGGCCTAACTTACTGCCATATTCCGGTGAAAACCCAACATAAATGCTGCAGTTTTACTTTATTACCGGTTAGCACAGGTGAATATTTGCATATTACTTGGTGACCTGAGCTAAATTCGCTGCGTATCTTAGCTTGTTTATTGCTTTTTAGCAACAGGCGCCATCATCATAACCATTTGGCGACCTTCAACACGATTAGGGAAAGACTCAACAACTGCAAGCTCTTCCAAATCGCCTTTGATACGGTTTAATAATTCTATACCAATTTCTTGGTGGGCCATTTCACGACCACGGAAGCGGATGGTAATCTTAGCTTTATCGCCACCTTCTAAGAACTTACGTAAGTTGCGAAGCTTAACCTGATAATCACCTTCATCCGTGCCAGGACGGAATTTGATTTCTTTTATCTGGATTTGCTTTTGCTTCTTCTTCTGCTCTTTTAGTTCTTTGCTTTTTTCAAAGATGAACTTACCGTAGTCCATGATTCTACAAACAGGCGGCTCAGCATTTGGGCTAATCTCTACTAGATCAACACCAGCGGCATCAGCCATAGTTTGCGCGTCTTTTAATGACTGAATTCCAGCTTGCTCGCCTTCAATGTCAATTAAGCGAACTTCTTGAGCTGTAATTTCTTCGTTAATACGATTTTTTTGGGCTGTTTGTTGCCCTTTCTTGCCGCCTCTAATAGTACGTTCCTCCAAGAATATCAAATAATAAGCGTGTAGTTAGCAATTAAATGTATGCCCTACACGCAGAGTTTTTATAGTCGATTTTTAATTTCTTCGCTAATTTTAGCGACAAATTCATCAACATTAAATTTGCCCAAGTCTTCACCTGTGCGGGTACGTACTGCTACTTCTTGTTGTTCAACTTCTTTATCACCAACAACAAGTAAATAGGGGATACGTTTTAATGTATGTTCACGGATTTTAAAGCCAATCTTCTCATTTCTCAAGTCAGCAGCGGCTCTAATTCCAAGTTTATTTAATTTTTGTACAATTTCCTGCACATAAGCAGCTTGTTTATCAGTGATATTCATAATCACTACTTGCTTTGGTGCAAGCCAAGTCGGGAATAAACCCGCGTACTCTTCTGTAAGAATACCGATAAAGCGCTCGATAGAGCCCAATATTGCACGGTGGATCATAACAGGTGTACGACGTTCGTTGTTTTCAGCAACATAAGTTGCCCCTAAACGCCCTGGTAATGCAAAATCTAGTTGCACTGTACCACACTGCCACGCTCTGTCTAAGCAATCGTACAAAGTAAATTCAATTTTTGGACCGTAGAAAGCACCTTCACCCGGTAAATAATCAAATTCGATGTTATTTGCTTTCAGTGCATCAGCTAATGCAAGCTCTGCTTTGTCCCACATATGATCTTCGCCAATACGCTGTTCAGGGCGTGTTGACAGCTTCACCACAATTTTTTCAAAGCCGAATGTTTCGTACGTATCGTAAACCATTTGGATACACGCTGATACTTCGTCCATGATTTGCTCTTCAGTACAGAAGATATGGGCATCATCCTGAGTAAAGCCACGTACGCGCATTAGACCATGAAGTGCGCCTGACGGCTCGTTACGATGACAACAACCAAATTCAGCCATACGCAGTGGAAGATCACGGTACGATTTTAAACCTTGATTAAAGATCTGTACGTGACCTGGGCAGTTCATTGGTTTGATTGCGTATTCACGCTTTTCAGATTCAGTGGTAAACATTGCTTCTGAATACTTTTCCCAGTGACCTGATTTTTCCCACAAAGAACGATCCATCATCATTGGACCTTTTACTTCTTCGTACTGGTACTCGCGTAACTTTTCACGCACAAACTCTTCAAGTTCACGGTAAATGCTCCACCCATCGTTGTGCCAAAACACCATGCCTGGCGCTTCTTCTTGCCAATGCCATAAATCAAGTGCTTTACCAATACGACGGTGATCACGTTTTTCGGCTTCTTCTAAACGTTGTAAGTAGGCTTTAAGTTGCTTTTTATCGCCCCATGCAGTGCCATAAATACGCTGCAACATTTTATTATCTGAATCGCCACGCCAGTAAGCACCGGCTACTTTCATTATTTTGAAATGTTGGCAAAAACGCATGTTCGGTACATGTGGACCACGACACATATCGATGTATTCTTCGTGGTGATATAATCCTGGACGGTCATCTTTAGCAATGTTTTCGTCAAGGATTTGAATTTTGTACATTTCGCCGCGCGCTGCAAATGCATCACGGGCTTCTTGCCAGCTTACGGTTTTCTTAACCACGTCGTAGTTTGTTTTAGCAAGTTGCAACATGCGCTTTTCAATAGCTTCTAAGTCATCTTGACTTAATGAATGTTCCATATCGATATCATAGTAAAAACCATTATCAATCGTTGGACCAATTGCCATTTTTGCATCAGGAAACAGTTGCTTAACTGCATGACCAATCAAGTGAGCACATGAGTGACGAATTATTTCTAAGCCGTCATCATCTTTTGCGGTGATGATTTCAAGGCGAGAATCGTCAGAAATTAAATCACAGGCATCAACACGAGTGCCATTAACACGACCAGCGATAGTGGCTTTTGCTAAGCCTGGGCCGATATCATTGGCTACATCAAGTGTACTTACAGGGTTTTCAAAACTACGCTGACTGCCGTCAGGAAGAGTAATAACTGGCATTATAAGTCCTTACTACAGTGGTGACGCCTACAATGCATCACATGTATTTATTAAATTAAAATGAATAACTCGACAACGCTTTTACGAATAAGCATTGTTAATTTTAACCGTATTTGGTTAATGTATTTGTTGAGTCTTAGCAAACACAAGCAGTTATTGTCGCGTTTGGAGCCACTAAATACAAGTATTTAGCCAGACAAATTGACAAATAACCCTCGCATTTCATACTTAATTTAATTTCAGCTGTTGGATAACCTAATGACGACGTCTAATCGTATCCGTTTTGCCACTTTAAATTTACTTAATTTTACGGCGCCACCTTATTCTTTTTATCAATTACATGAACGTTACAACGCAACGCAATGGCGGCAAAAACAGCAATTTATCACTGACTTTCTACAGCAAAGTCAAGCAACGGTTGTTGCTTTCCAAGAGGTGTTTAGCCCCAAAGAATTGGCTATTTTGTGTAAAGAGCAAGGCTATGACTATTTTGCTACTGTTGCCAGTCCACGCAGTGATCATCTCTATCCACAGGTGTTATTTAACCCTGTGGTGGCGATTGCCGCGAAAATCCCTTTTCAAGCGTGTCACGAACTCACCCCTTGCCCAGAACTACTTGAGTACTTAAATAATCAAAATGAATTTAAATTTAATCGCACACCTATTAAATGCAGTTTTGATGTACCTGAATTTGGTGATTTAACCTGCTATGTGGTGCACTTTAAATCACAACGGGTGCATTCAATGGCGCATATTTTAAACATTCATAATCAAGACGATCCCTTATTAAATCTATTACAACAAACCGTTGGCATGATGCAATCGCAAATATCACGCTCACTGGAAGCTTCGATTGTTTATTATGATGCGCTAAAAACCCAGCGTGAAAAAAACTGTGCAACATTAGTAATGGGGGATTTTAACGACAATATTGACAGCCCTGCGCTGTCATTCATGACCCAAGGATTTCACCCTACTCGTTGCGAGCCCTGTTTAGAGCTTGAACAACCCATTGTAGGATTAACTGATTCGTTTGCATTAAGCAGTGAATCAGCAAATGGTAAAGTAAAACCAGCAACACATTACTATCAAGGTCGTGGCAATGTGCTTGATTATATTTTGACCTCAGGACACTTTAATACTGATTGTGCATTATCGCGGATAAAATCGTTGCACTATCTAAGCTTTGATAAACACTTAAATCCAAACCAAATTGATGAAGATATCTGCGTAAGCGACCACAGCGGCATTGGGATTGAAATCGGTTTTTAAAATGCACTGTTTTTAAGGCGTTTAATTGATATAATGCTGCCCAAATTAGTTATTTAGAGAATGACAATGAGAACATGCGGTGTAGAAATTACCGGTAGTGACGTACTACTGTGTATTTTAACAAAAGATAACGATGTATTTGATATACGAGATATTCGCCAAACTCGCTTTACCTTAGGTAATGGTAATGACACTGAAGTAATGCGTAAATTCCAATTTGATTTTGCGAAACTTATGCAGGACTATCAAATTGACTCAGTTGCTATTCGTCAACGTGCGCCTAAAGGTAAATTTGCCGGTAGTGCGAACGGTTTCAAAATGGAAACTGCAATTCAATTGATCCCTGAGCTGAGTGTTTATTTATTCAGCACAACCGAGATCAAAGAGCAATTAAAACGTAATCCTATTCCTATTGATTTCGCTGAAACGGGGCTTAAAAAGTACCAAGAAAATGCGTTTGTAAATGCATATGTACATTTAATGAAAAAAACCTACCGCAGCGAAGAACTTTAATTTTCAATTAAAGTTCAATTTATAATCAGATACTACGCTAGTGTGTACTGCAATGTTTTTGTTGTAGCTACAGCTAGCGTTTTTTATTGCCTAATATTTATCATTTTTATTACTACATTGGTCGTATAGCGCTTTCATTTGTCGACAATCTGTGTTTTTCTAACTAAGTAGACTCTCACAACATTGACACGGAGACCGTACATGCAAATAAGTAACAATAATACAACTGCAACCGATGCGAATAAAACAGTCAAAGATGCAGCAGGCTTAGAGCATAGCTACTATAAAGGAGCACAAAGCCCAGCATTGATCAATAAAACCATAGGTGATTACTTCGACTCCATTGTCGACAATAACCCAGACCACCCTGCAATAGTACTGCATCATCAAAACATTCGTTTAAGCTATAAAGAATATCAGCAGCAGATCAACCAGCTGGCAATGGGGTTACTGGCTTTAGGTGTAAAACCAGGTGATCGTGTTGGTATCTGGTCACCAAACAACCTTGAGTGGTGCTTAACCCAATTTGCGACCGCCAAAATTGGCGCAATCATGGTCTGTATTAACCCAGCGTATCGTCCAAACGAACTACAATTTGCACTAAATTCAGTCGAGTGTTCAACTCTTATAACCGCTTCAAGTTTCAAAGCCAGTAATTACCTAGGCATGCTTAATGAATTACTGCCCGAACTTGCCGCTGCAAAAGCTGGGCAACTGCAGGCAAAAAACCTCCCCTATTTAAAAAATATTATTCGCATTGGTGATGAGCCTGCCGCAGGCATGTTTAGTTTTAGTCAAGTTATGACAATGCCAACGGCCGCCCACCGCGTTGAGCTCAACGCCATTGGTGCAACTTTGCAACCAGATCAAGATATCAACATTCAGTTTACCTCCGGCACAACAGGCAATCCTAAAGGCGCTACGCTCTCCCATAAAAACATTTTAAATAATGGTTTTCTTATGGCTAATGCAATGCGCTTAACTGCAGATGATAAGCTGTGTATTCCAGTGCCGTTATATCACTGTTTTGGAATGGTATTAGGTAATTTAGTATGTATAAGTAAAGGAGCTACGGCAGTATTTCCGGGAGATTCTTTTGATCCAACAATCACGCTTGAGGTGGTTGAAAAAGAACGCTGTACTGCACTGCATGGCGTACCGACTATGTTTATTGCTGAACTGGAACTAAAAGATTTTGCTCGTTTTGACTTATCCAGTTTACGTACGGGTATCATGGCAGGCTCGACGTGTCCTGAGCAAGTAATGCGTAAAGTACAATCGCTGATGCATATGAATGAAGTTGTTATCGGTTACGGTCAAACGGAATGTAGTCCCATTAATAATGCCACGGAGATTGACTCATCCATTGAAAAACAAGTTACTACCGTCGGCCGCGCGCTGGCGCATACAGAAGTAAAAATTATTGACGAAGTGGGTAATATACAAAAAATAGGGCTTGCTGGCGAAGTATGCAGCCGTGGTGCGGGTATTATGCGTTGCTATTGGAATGATGAAGAAAAAACCGCCGCAACTATCGATAAAGAAGGCTGGCTACACTCTGGTGATTTAGGTGTAATGGATGCGGAAGGTTTTGTTGCAATAGTGGGCAGAATTAAAGATATGATCATTCGTGGTGGCGAAAATATCTACCCGCGCGAAATTGAAGAAGTACTTTACACTTACCCTGGCGTGCAAGATGCTGCTATTTTTGGCATCAGTGACGACAAGTACGGCGAAGAAGTATGTGCTTGGGTGCAGCCTAAAGATGATGCCGTGTTAACAGAGCAAGAAATTCGCAGCTTCTTAAAAGATAAATTAGCTTATTTTAAAATACCAAAACACATTCAATTTGTTGAAAGTTACCCTATGACGGTTACCGGAAAACTGCAAAAATTTAAAATGCGCGAACAAATGCAAGCACAATTAAAAGACAACGCGTTTTCATAATTAGCCAAAGCTCACGTTAGTTAATAACGCCCAATGTAATTTAAAACCTTGGGCGTATTATAAGATTAATAGCTTAACAGACCTATTCTGGCGGTTTTAAAAAATACGTTTGCGCTAATGCATTATGAATGCCCGCTAATTCAATTTGAATTTGATCCATATAATTGTGTAAGTGGCCATTTTTAAGCGCTCTTACATCTTTAGCTTTCAATTGTTTTACCACTGCATCTATTAAATTTATAATCTCTGTAGAATTTGGCAAAGGTGAAATCAGCGTTTTCAGCTCTATTAAGCAAAACAAAATTGACCGTGGAAATACTTCACTGTGCATCACGAATTCTAATACATCAGCACGTTGCACCCGTACGCTCATCTCTTGTCGATACATTTGATAAGCACTAAGCGAGCGCAATAAGCTGATCCACTGAATATTTTCATAAGGTTTTGCTTCATCGCTGGTGATCAACGTCTCTGAACGAATGTCTAATATTCGTGACGTCATATCAGCACGTTCTATTAACGACCCAAAGCGGATAAACGTAAAACCATGGTCATGGTTAATAGTCGCATCTAAAGCACCAAAGATTTGATGGGCTGATTCGATGATTTTCTTTAGATAAGCAAATCGGCCACGCTTAGCAAGCCCTTCTTTTTGATTATCTTTTACATAGTAATAAAGGGAGTTAATTTCTTCCCATACATCGCGAGGCATTACGTCTCGGATCGTCCGAGCGCTCTCTCTTGCATAGATAATAGAATTTAAAATAGACGAGCCATTATCACTACCTACAAGTAAATAACGCAGCGCTTTTTGCTCTGTGTAATCAGCGTGTTTATCTTCATACGCCTGACGCGCGCCAATAATATCTATTAATGGCTCCCAGCCTGTACATACGCCTTTAGGTAAATCCAACATCAGCATGTTGTTGACATTAATTAACCGTGCAACATTTTCTGCACGTTCAACGTAACGAGCTACCCAATATAAAGTTTCACCTACTCTTGATAACATATTATTTAGCCTCTTCGTCAACAATCCAGGTATCTTTACTACCACCGCCTTGAGATGAATTTACCACTAATGAACCTTTCACCATCGCAACACGAGTAAGGCCACCAGTAGTGATCTGTGTGTCTTTACCTGACGATAATATAAACGGTCTCAAGTCAACGTGACGTCCATCAGGCTCTGTGCCGTCAAGGGTCGGAACCGTAGACAAATCAAGAGTTGGTTGCGCTACCCAATTCCGTGGATCGGCTTTTATTTGTGCAATGGTTGCTTGTTGCTCTTTTTTAGTCGATTTAGGACCAATCAATAAACCATAGCCACCCGACTCGTTTGCAGGTTTGACAACTAGTTTATCGATATTTTTAATAACATAATCACATTCTTTAGGATCTAAACACTTATAGGTTGGCACATTTTCGATCTTGGGTTCTTCATCCAAGTAATATTTTATGATGTCAGGTACATAGGCATAAACCACCTTATCATCCGCAACCCCTGCACCGGGTGCATTGACTAACGCCACATTACCTTTCGACCATGCTCGCATTAAACCGGGTACACCTAATTGTGATTCAGGTAAAAAAGCGTCGGGATCTAAGAATAAATCGTCGATGCGTCGATAAATTACATCAACGCGTTGCAAGCCTGTAATTGTGCGCATATAGACACAGTCGTCTTTTTCGACTACTAAATCACGCCCCTCTACTAATTCACAGCCCATCTCTTGAGCAAGGTAACAATGTTCAAAATAGGCGGAGTTAAATACACCGGGTGTTAATACCACTACTTCAGGCTTATCGTCTGGACGAGGTGACATTGCTGCCAACATATCAAACAGTTGTGAAGGATAATCATCAACTGGTAAAATCGACACTTGTTCGAATAACTCAGGGAAAACACGTTTCATCACTGAGCGGTTCTCAAGCATATAAGACACCCCAGACGGCACCCGTAAGTTATCTTCGAGTACAAACATAGTGCCATTTCCATCGCGCACTAAATCGGAGCCGCAGATATGCGCCCATATATTATTTGGCGGAGTAATTCCAACACATTGAGAGCGAAAGTTAACTGATTTTTCGAGTAAGCCTTTTGGAAAAATACCGTCTTTTATTATTTTTTGATCATGGTATAAATCATTTATAAACAGATTCAACGCTTCAACACGCTGTTTTAAACCTACCTCAACAGTTTGCCATTCTTTTTTACCAATAGTGCGCGGAATAATGTCAAACGGCCACGCTCTATCGATCATATTGCCTTCATTATAAACTGTAAAAGTAATGCCCATTTCTTTTATGGCTAGATCGGCAACAGCTCTGGCTTTAACTAATTCTTCTTTTGATAAGCTAGAAAAAAACTGTGCTAACTGTTTACCATGCGTTCGAATATTTCCTTGTGCGTCTATTAATTCATCAAAAAAGCCATTTGTTTGATATGCTTTCCAGTCAATTTTCATACATCCTTCCGCCTTATCCATTATTAATATTGAGTTGTTTTAATCACTCCAATCGAATCATATCAACCGCTACATCAAGCAATTGTGTACCGCCACCAAAAACAACGCCTTTCAAAGGAGTGACATCAGAAAAATCACGGCCAACAGCAAGTGTTATATGCTGCTCATTAGGCATAACATTGTTTGTTGGATCAAAGTCTACCCAACCAAACCTTGGCACAAACACAGAAAACCATGCATGGGTCGCATCTGCACCAGCTAACTTTTCTTCCCCCTCGGGAGGCATTGTTTCTATATACCCGCTAACATAACGTGCTGCTAAACCAATACTGCGTAAGCACGCTATCGCAAAATGTGCAAAATCTTGGCAAACGCCCCTTTTTTGTGCAAAAACAACACTCAAAGGCGTACTAATCGTAGTAAAACCGGGATCATACTGAAACTCATGAAAAATCCGTGCCATGAGATCTTTACAGCCGCAAATCAAGCTAATATCAGCTAAAAACGACGTTAAAGCGTATTCCTTTATACCCTGTACAAAAGGAGTATATTGAGATGGCAAAATAAACTCCGATGTTTTTAACAGCTGATATGTATTTGGCTTTGCGACGATATCGCGAGCCTCTTGCCAAGGCATATCAGTGTCGACGAGGTTAATATTTGCACTTAATAAAAGTTCCACTTCACTGGTCATAGTCACTTTCAGTTTTTTATGCTGAGTGGCTATTTCAAACGCGGTCACTTTATTATCAAAATAATCCGTAAATTCTTGTAGATAATTTGCCGGCGGCTCAATATCTATGCGACTACTGTGGCATATCTGGGCACGATTTGTTTTTGGTGTTAAACGTGCTTGGTTTTGACACAAGCTAACAAAATCGGCATAACTGTAAGTTGTGGAATGCTTTATTTTATATTTCACGATTGAGCTTGCTCAATATTAGTCCAATTCAATTTATTCGCCGTTTGTGTATGAGAAAAATACTGCAATAATAATACATCACAAAAGGTATTTAAGTTCAGGCGAATATTATGGTTAAACTCGATTAACTGTTTACGAACTCCAGCGTCCGTCCTTTGCAGGTAGTCTTTTTCTGTGACATAGCAACTAGTTTTAGAAAGTAAAATTGCTTTTTCATGTGCTGCTATCACTCCCTGTCTGCGTTTAGTCGGTAAATGCTTGCATAACTGGTTTATTTGCTCTAACTGAAAAAGTAATGAGCGAGGGTATTCTGCATCAAGTAATAACAGCTCAAGCCCAGTACCTATACTTTGATACATTCTATAGCGACGTTTATGGGTCACTAAGCTAACTTGACTACTCAAAACCGCTTCGAGTAAACCAAGCTCTTCAGCTTGCTCGAGTTCTTGCGTTAATAAAGCCCCTGTTAATGAGGTGATTTGTAAGCTGCGCTCAATCCTGCGACCCATCTCAAGTAAAAACCAGCCATTGCTGTTTGGCATACAATCCACTAACGAGCCATTAAAGGCCATGATCAAACCAATCACTTTATCTAAAATACTTTGCATCGCACGTGATGAAATGTTGATATTGATATGCTTTAGCACTTTAACTTGTTCATTGATTTCATCAATAATACGACGACTATCATGGGACAATAATTCTTGGACCTGTACTGATGCATTCGCTAAATAATTTAACGTATTTATTATACTACCCGCGCGTAGCTCATCAGCGAGTAAAGCAAACGCTGTTTGCTTAGACACTGCGCTATCAAATTCTTCAAGCTTGATTGCTTGCTCTACATAAGGGTAGACAATATGCTGAGCGCTGATAGCAGCCAACAAACGAGCAACAGTACTGCGGCGTATTAAATCTGGATAAATAGCCAACTCAGTGTAACGATCAATAAAGATACGTAATATTCTTATGGTATTTTCACAGCGCTCTAAATAACGACCGAGCCAAAATAAATGTTCTGCAGTACGACTTGATATAACCCCTTCAAGTAAGCTTACATCCATTCTTTTTTTAATTGGTGTTGGTACACTTTGCTCAGTTAAATCAATATCTTTACTGGTATTTATCCAAGTATCTTTGAGCCAACCAGCGCCCTTAGCGTTAGCACTATTTTGATAAGAGAAACACAGTGCCGATGGCAGCACTTCGATGCCATTTTCTGTGGTTAATACATAACACCTAAATACCACAGGTTTTGCAATTAACTTACCGTCATCCCAAAATGGTGCGCTACTAAATGCGGGTTTATCTTGAAAATAATAATCGCTAGGTTGCTTAGTTATAAGTTGTTTAATTTTATCCGCGTCTAAATGGCCATCAAGTGTTAGTTTAGGATCTTTATAACTACCAAACACTAACTGTGACCAATCCGATGATTTAACATCTTCAATGCTGTGGTACTTAGGGCAATCTAGTAATAATGGTTGTTGTAAAAGTTGCTCTGATAGCTGGGCTAAATTACATTGTATTGCTGGTGATGAGAGTACCCCGCTACCAAAAGGATTTAATACTTTTACTGAGCCCTCACGTACAGCTTGTAATAAGCCTGGAATACCATGTAACGAGTATTGTGTTTGTTCAAGTGAATCGATACTTTGATCTGGGATCCAACGTAAAATCACATTGATTTTCCCCAACCCTTGTAATGACTTTAAACACACTTCGCCATTACGCACTGTTAAATCAGCGCTTTGCACTAAAGTATAGCCAAAGTAAGTAGATAGAAACGCATGCTCGTTATAATTTGGATCATCGATCCCTTGAGTTAAAATAACAATACGAGGATCATCCATATAATGAATAAACTCGTTAATGCCTTCTTGAAACAAATTTAAAAACTCTTTAATTTGTTGCACGTTGCATTCAGCAAACTCTTCAGCCATAACGCGCCTAGCTATAATGCGGTTTTTAAGCAATAGCCCTAGACCTAACGGACATTGGCAATGATCAGCTAAGACTTTAAATTCACCCGATGGTGCGCGATACACATCAACCGCTGTAAAAAACAGTTTTAGCTCATCACTTGGTAAGCTAAATCCTTCACGTAAGTAATGACTATCTTGGTACAGCTGCTGCGGTGATATTTGCCCACTCAAAAGTAGCTTTTGCTCAGAATAAACATCTTGTTGGATCTTATTAAGTAATAAAGTTCGCTGTTTTATGCCTTGCTCTAACGTATTCCAATCTGCTCGAGAAAACATAAAAGGCAGTGGATCGAAGTGCCACTGTTGATTACTCTCACTTTTAATATTGCCATTTTGCAAAAGTTGCGTAATTTCAATGGCACGACTACTTACATCTTCAGCGGTTAAACTTGCTAAACGATTAAATAAAGTATCCCAATGCTCAGGGTTTAAGCCACTGTGATCCGCCAATTCATCATGACCGTGGCGTTTATCAAGGTATAAAGACAACCAATTAGGAAGCTCTGGCATCGTATTATTATTAATGTACAAGCTAAAAGCGCTCCGCTATAAAAAGTAAACTATCATTCTAGTTCAATTTGTTGGTAATTGTATTAACAAAAGCGTCTGTTAAATAATGACTCTACTTTGCGTAATGTCAAAGTGGAGTCATACAATTAACAACCCAAAAATATGATTTATTTGAACTTAGGTTGTCTCCTTAAATCGAGCGTATTAGGGTAATCTGAATTAGTATTTTCTTCATCGGGAACAACAAATTCACTCACCGATTGTGCTGATTCAAAGCTTCGTGTCGCAGCCGATGGGCTCCAACTAGGCTGATCAGATGCTAATAATGATGGTGTGTGACCATGCTCCCAAAATCGTGCAACCCTTCGCCCTTCAGCTTCAAATGCATTAACGGGTAATGTTTCTGGATTTCGCCCACCAGCATGACTAACATGGTAGACAAAACCACCCATTGAGCGGCCTTCCCAGGTATCGATCAGATCAAATACTAACGGTGCATGTACACCAATTGTAGGATGCAGCGCTGTTGGTGGCTGCCATGCACGGTAACGGATCCCAGCAACCATTTCATCTTTCGCTTTGCCTTTAACAATTTTAAGCGGCACGCGTCGGCCATTACACGTAACGATATAGCGGTCACTCATTGTGCCAATTACTTTGATTTGCACGCGCTCTAATGACGAATCAACATACCGAGCAGTACCAGATGCACTGGCTTCTTCACCCAGTACATGCCAAGGTTCAATCGCGGTTCTAAGCTCTAACGTCACATCATCGAGTTCTCGGGTGCCGCAAACAGGGAACCTAAACTCAAAAAATGGGTTTAGCCAACTTACTTGGAATGCAAAACCAGCTTGCTGCAGATCTCTAACAACCTCAGCTAAATCATTTTCAACATACTGAGGTAATAAAAATTTATCATGTAATTCGGTGCCCCAACGGATCAACGGTTTGTGATAAGGCTTTTTCCAAAACCAAGCTAATAAAGTCCGTAATAACAACATTTGCACTAAGCTCATTTGTGAGTGAGGTGGCATTTCAAACCCCCTAAACTCGACAATACCTAGTCGTCCTGTTGCTGAATCGGGTGAATATAGCTTATCAATACAAAACTCCGCCCTGTGTGTATTACCTGTTAAATCAACAAGTAAGTTGCGTAACAAACGATCAACGAGCCATGGCTCAGGCACTTCCCCTTCAGGCATGTGTGAAAATGCGATTTCAAGCTCATAGAGCAACTCATCACGTGCTTCATCCACACGAGGTGCTTGGCTTGTAGGGCCGATAAATAAACCTGAAAATAAATAAGATAATCCAGGATGGTGCTGCCAATAAGTAATAAAACTTCTTAAAATATCTGGGCGTCGTAAGAACGGGCTTTGCTGCGGCGTTTCACCACCTAAAGTGACATGATTACCACCCCCGGTGCCGGTATGACGACCGTCCGCCATAAACTTATCTGTTCCTAAGCGTGCTTGTTTGGCTAGATCGTAAAGTGTCGTTGTTCTATCAACTAATTGCTGCCATGACGAAGATGGGTGGATGTTCACTTCAATGACACCTGGATCAGGTGTCACGGCGTATTTTTCTACACGACTATCTTTAGGCGGGCTATAGCCTTCAATAACAACCGGGATTTGCAGGGCTTCTGCGGTGCTTTCAATCGCATTTAACAGCGACATATAATGTTCAAAATGGCTCGTTGGCGGCATAAAGATGTACAACCGCCCTTCTCTTACTTCCAACGCCATTGCGGTTTTGATCATCTGTTGACCAATAAAGCCTTTTTGCAGTTTTTTAGCTTTTGTAAAGTTATCTGGAATATCAAACGGATCTCGCTCAATAATGTTGCTTGTCCACTCAAGGCTATCAAGCGGTAATCTATAACCAAGGGGTGATTCACCTGGTAATAAAAAACAGTACTCGCGTTTAAATTCCCATTTGCATGACTGCCAGCAATGTTTCGCTTGATTAAACTGCAGCGGCAATGCATAACCAACAGGCTTTTCAATACCTTGTTCCATTTTAGCTAAAAAGCCTTTACGGCTCATTGCACTAAGAAGTTCAGGCTGTTTAGGCCCCACCTCTTTGGGTAACGATGCCTCTTGCCATAAATGATATAAAATATCTTCATAGGCTGTAGTGATAGCCTTGGTTTCAAGGCCTATTTCTGCACATAGCTGTTCTGTAAAACGCTTGGTATCTGTGTGGTCTAATTTATAATCTTTATTCGGATCAGCTAATAAACTGGCATCTTGCCACAAAGCTTCACCGTCTTTTCGCCAATAACATGCATATTGCCAGCGAGGCAGTGGCTCTCCCGGATACCATTTACCTTGCCCATAATGTGTAAAGCCACCTTTGGTATATGCTTTGTTCATCGCAATAAATAAGCTTTGTGCTAGCACTCGTTTTTCTTTACCGTCGGCTTCTGTGTTCCATTGGGGATGTTCCATATCATCAATAGAAATAAACGTCGGCTCACCGCCCATTGTTAAATGAACCCCTTCCTTAACATATACATCATCAACTTGCTGACCCAAGCGGTTTATTGCAGCCCATTGTGTTTCTGAATACGGCTTTGTAACGCGAGGGTCTTCATGTACGCGCGTTACTTTGTTATAAAAACTAAATTCTGATTCGCACTTATCTATGCCACCAGAGACAGGTGCTGCTGAGCTAGGTTCAGGAGTGCACGCAAGCGGAATATGGCCTTCCCCAGCAAATAAGCCGGAGGTAGGATCAAGCCCGATCCAACCTGCGCCTGGAATATATACTTCCGTCCATGCGTGTAAATCAGTAAAATCTTCATCAGGACCACTTGGGCCATCAAGTGATTTTTGATCTGATGTAAGTTGGATTAAATAACCAGATACAAAACGAGCAGCCAAACCTAAATGACGAAACAGTTGTACTAACAACCACGCAGAATCTCGACATGAACCGGTTTTTTTTGTGATGGTTTCGTTCGCCGTTTGAACTCCAGGCTCTAAACGAATGCCGTAGCCAACAAGATTATAAATTGACTGATTGACCGCAACTAAAAAATCAACACTTCTGATTGGTTTTTCCGGACGTAACGAATCAATCAATTCTAAAAACTTAGGACTCGCCTTACGTTTTTTTAAATAGGGATTAAGCTCAGCCTTTGCGACTTTATCGTATTCAAATGGAAACTCTTCAGCATATTCTTCTAAAAAGAAATCAAACGGATTAATTACCGTCATTTCAGCCACTAAATCAACAGTAAAACTAAACTCAGTTGTGGGGCTATTAAATACCACTCTTGCCTGATAATTACCAAAAGGGTCTTGCTGCCAATTGATGTAATGATCTTCCGGCACTATTTTTAATGAATAGCTTTTAATTTTAGTTCGGCTATGCGGTGCTGGACGTAAGCGGAAAATATGCGGCCCCATATTTACTGGGCGGTCGTACTTGTATTGAGTATGGTGCGCTATACCAACAGTAATTGTCATCGATTAATCCCTCTTTAATTTTTTGTATAGCCATTTAAGTATAACTTACTACTACCTGCCTGCTATTTAAGCAATATACATTCCATATAGATTACATAATAAAATTAGGCTGTTAGCCTATATATTGGTCACTATTGACTGTTTAGAATCAAAGAGCGAGCGCTGTGAAGAATTATTTGGTGCGACATCCGCACCAAATTAGCACAAAGCTAGGTATTAAAAATCACACAGCGCTTATTATTTTATGTAATTCACCAATAAAGCATGCCTGTTTTTTCTAGCGATTAAATAGAAAAAAGTCCCAATTAATCACAACACCAGTTAAATGCTTCGCTAAAACGAACTTAAAAAATAGTTCACAATAAAACCACGATTAAGCTTCTTAACAGTGTTATAGTAGTTTGATTTTTAATCGCCCTGAAAGCCAAACTAGCAAGCTTAGTGTCTTTAAACAAGCAATGTTGGCATTTTATTTTGCTAATTTATGATTAGCATCAATGCTTAAGGTAGATTGTTCACAGTTAGATCATGACGTAATACACATCCCGCCTATCTCCATATTAAGGACGCTATTTATGCAAACATTAACAAACATTGGTGACAACTTGGTTAAAGGGATATCTGCCCGCTATGGTTTAAGTTATGGGGCAGTAGTACATATGTTAGTTGCAGTAAATAATGGCGGCGGTTCAATGGCGCAGTTTAATTGCCCAGAACTTGGCGGCTCAGGTCAATGGATGCGCGGTGGAATGACAATGGTAGGAGACATGTTCAATAATGGCTTGAAAAACACCGTTGATAACTTATGTAACGAACTTGCCACTATTTTAGCAAACAACCAAGTTTTCCCCGTCATTCCTGCAGGTACTTTAGGAAGCAACCAGTGGTGGCCAGTTAATTTAGGTAATCCATCGAGTACCGGTTCACAAAACAACACCCGATATGCTGTCTTCCCTAATCGCTTAGCCATTGAAAAAAATGGTCAGGTCACAGTCTATGATACACTCGATCACCAGATCGGAGGGGTAAGCCAGCAACAAGGCAACGATATATCGCTTACCTTTAGTAGCCAGTGGGGAAACATTAGCGTAAATAGTTTGCCAGTGATTGCTGATGATAGCTTCACTCAGACACATTCAAGTCACAATACCAACTTTGCCCAATCAACAGACTTTGCAAAACAACAGCAATCTCCCCCTGAGACAGGCTTAAATGATAAAATGATGAGTAGCGAGTCGACAGCTATTAATGCTTCGCAATACTCAGTGAATGAAACCCTCGACATTATTGAAAAATTAGCACAATTACGTGATTTAGGCGCACTCACTGATGCTGAGTTTAATGAAAAAAAATCAGATTTATTGCAACGAATTTAACGGCAAGTAATCTCAGGCTTATTAATTTTATAATTTGCTAACTATATAATTTGTTAGCAATATAGCTAATGTAAGTCTGTTCACTGAATAATTTGTCATTGTATTTATCAACGGATACGGTAAGAAAATATGAAAACGTTTAAATGTAACTGCAAAGATAATCAAATATTGTTTTTTGAAAGTAGTCACTGCCTTGCCTGTGGCAAAACTGTTGGTATTGATGATAATTTTAACCTTGTAGAACCCTACGAATTTAATGACACAACGGGCTTATATTACAAAACGTCAGCCCCTGACGTGCCTTATCAGAAATGTGATAACAATGCACACTATAAGGCATGCAATGGCATGGTTGATATCAACAGTTTTGTACCAGCCCCAGACACAGAAGAAGTGCTGTGTTTCGCATGTCGGTTTAATGAAACAATCCCAGATCTAAGTATTAATCAACACATTCCACTTTGGACCAAAATGGAAACAGCAAAACGCCGAGCATTGTATACGCTTAAAGCGCTTTCTTTACCATTAAATAACCTCAGCCAAGATGCCGAAGGTGGCCTTAGTTTTGATTTTATAACCGACCGCAGTGTTAATGACCATTTCGTGACTAAATTAGCAGGTCAAGAAAATGTTTTTACTGGCCATAACTGCGGCCATATTACAATTAATTTGGCTGAAGCTGATGATGTCGCTCGATCACAAACAAAGCATGCTATGGGTGAGCGCTATCGCACTTTGCTTGGTCATTTTCGTCATGAGTTAGGACATTATTATTTTGACCAGTTAATTGCAAATTCACCGCATAAACATGCTCTATGTAAACAATATTTTGGCGATGATTCTTTAGATTACCAACAAGCGATTGATGCCCATTATAAAAATGGCGCTCCTGCTAATTGGCATGAAAACTATATTAGTGAATACGCCACCATGCACCCTTTTGAAGACTGGGCAGAAACTTGGGCGCACTACATGCATATTATTGATACTTTAGAGACAGCAAAAAATTTCTCTATTACCGGTTCTACACTCGGTAATGAATTTGAAGTTGAGGACACTGATGAGTTAAGGCTACCGCAAAACTCGTATTACTTTAATAGCCAAACATCAATCTCAGTAATGTTGGATAGCTGGATGGAATTTTCGATTATTTTAAATTCGTTAAATCGCAGCATGGGCTTAGCTGATGCTTATCCATTTGTTTTAACGCAGGCGGTACGCACTAAGCTTTCGTTCGTTCATCACGCGATCCATAACAGACTTAATCTTATGCCTGATTTAAATACAACAGCTGAGGACACATAACAACAGCCTTGATAATGTAATTTCCAAATGCGCTACCCGGATTAACAGCACTGACACAGATAACAAACCGCAGTACGTTATCAGCCAGCTAACACAACACATCCGCTAATGAGTATGACCTGTATTGCGTTATAAACTTTTGGTATTACAAACTAAAGCTTGCCTGATACTTAGTTGAAATTAATCGTACTCGATCAAATGGCCAATGCTCAGCGAGCCAATGTAAGATACATAACCGTAAGGTATTATTTAATTCCTGACTATCATTACGTAGCCAAAAAGTAATCTCACTATCGAATTCATTGTTTACCCCAGGATCGATATACACTGAGCCTAGGCAGCGTGTTTTTTTCGGGTTTAATATCGCATAAGCAAATGCTTTTTTTTCGTTAAACTCTGCGGCATGTTGAGCTAAGCTTTGACGATTCTCTTCAAGGGTCATATCGGCTTTTGGCCAATCAGGCTTGGTGGCGAATATACCTTTTAGCTGCGGCACACTTAACATTACAGCAGTAAAATCAAGCTCGACTACCTGCTCATTTAATGGGGTAAAATAAAACGCAGTTGTTTGCAGCGCTTCTGGGGGGTTAAAATCCGTCGATACAAATAAAGACATTGCTTCCTTCCTTGCTAATATTTAACTGATAAAACCAGCCATTGTTGTTTTAATCCTATAAAATGAAAGCCGCCAATCAGTAAACAAATGATCGAGCTGCAAAGCCAAAACATCTCACTGCGTCCTAGCGGATTAGTCATTAAATATAATCCTGCAATACCGCGAAACAAATAAATCGCAGTTACCACAACTAACACAAAGCGTATGAAAGGTAGCTGTTTGAACAAACCCGCGGCAGAAAAAGCATATAACGACCAAACGCTTAATACAAAAGCGATGAAGAAAGTGATCAGCGAAGGCGTCAACTTGCCCTGCTCTGCGAGCATTGCCATGTGCTCACCAGCACCGAAAAAGCGATACCACGGCGCACCAAAAACAATACAACCAAGGTGAGCGAGTGCGGCTAAAGCACTCAAGCTGCCTGCAATCAGCAAAAATAGGTTCATACACTGTCAACTAATTCACATTTAACTCCACCATAATACGAAAAAGCCATTAACTTCAAGTATTCACTGAAATTATTGTATGAAAAGTGTACTTTCATAAACTAAGGTCAACATAAAATACAACTATTGCTGTTCAATTGCGAAGTCCGCTACTAAATTGTCTTGCCTGATATTCAAGCGCAACTATATTACGCTTGAATATCAGACGCTACACATTACTTTAGTGTTTGCTCAAACGCACCTACATCGCCAGGGAAAACCACCGGTGATTCAATACCGTCTTTATTAACCGCAGCAACCCCAAAATAATAATTATCAATGACTACATTTTTAAGAGTCGCTTCACTTACATCACCCACATAGCGGCTAAATTGCCATTGTGGTTCACTGGTATAACGCCAATAGAGTCTGTACCCCGTGGTCGTTTTATCATTATTTTTTTGCCATTTTAAGGTCGTACTAGGTTGCACAGCACCTGATATTTCAACGTTATTAGGTGGTGCAGGTGCCCATGCCATTGACGCTAAACTTACCGCATTAAGCGCTGTTAATTTTGCGGTATAATCAAAATCAACGCCATCAATGGTATCACCATAAACAATACCATCCTCAGTGCGTAAGTCTTGATGTTGATGGTTATAATTTTCGTTCGTTTCCATTACTCTTACAGCAGCATAACCCATGTCGTTAAACGGGCGATGATGCCCTCCTCGACCAAAGCGATCGAGTCGATAAACTAGCAATGTGTCAAGATTGGGAATATAGCGATCGGCAATGGTATCGATATAACGGGCTAAATTACGACTAGCTGAATCGACCTCGCCACCGGTAAAACGGCGTTTATGCGCTTGCTCTTTGGTTTCGATAACCCGCGTACCTTCAGAGAAAATACGTGCAGTCGTGTTATCAGTAACGCCATTAATACCAGTAATATTACCAATCATGTCATTATTGAGTACACCGTGTACTTGCCAGCCTTGCTTTTGTGCATAGTCGGCTAAAATTTTACCACCAAAAAGTCCTTGCTCTTCGCCTGAAAGCGCGGCATAAACAATTGAGCCATTAAATTTATATTTAGATAACACGCGAGCTGATTCAATCACCCCAGCAACACCCGATGCATTATCATTCGCCCCTGGTGCGTCGCTGGTAAAATCCATTACATCGCTGACCCGTGAATCAATATCGCCCGACATCATCACCATCCGGTTTGGCTGATCAGTACCGCGTTGAATAGCAATAATATTCACCACTTCAACAGGATTTGGAATACGCTTTTCGCCAGAAATGGTATCTTTAACTTCTATTACTTCTAAACAGCCACCGCATTGCTGAGAAATTTTCTCAAACTCAGCCTTGATCCAACGCCGAGCTGCACCAATTCCTCGGGTGTTTGATTTCGTTTCTGATAACGTATGACGAGTGCCAAAATCAACAAGTGTTTGAATATCACTGCCAATACGTGTTGCTGAAACATCAGCGGCAATATCATGAAGCTTGGTTTGATCTTGATAATTTAGCTCAGCGGCCAAGGTGCTTGTTGAAATAAACAATGTAGTTATTAAAATTGCGGGCTTGAGGGTCGATAGCTGATAGGTTTTATGATCAGACATAGTGTTGATGCTCTTTATTATTTGATAAATATACAATACGTGAGCAGTTACCTGCTGCAAATAATTTTGAGACCAACACCTGTTTAACTCGTTCAATCACTGATTGGTTAGATAAACGGGATAATAATCGCGGTATGAACAAATATACGTCAATAAAAAACCCACCAATATAGTGGGCTTATGCATAGTAAAACTATCGTATGTTAAACAACACCTTGCTCAATCATAGCATCTGCTACACGACGAAAAGCAGCAATATTAGCACCTAACACTAAATTACCAGGTTGATCAAATTCAGCGGCTGTATTACTTGCAGTATCAAAGATATTTTTCATTATTTGTTGCAGCTTAGTATCGACCTCTTCGAACGTCCACATTTGCATACTGGCATTTTGCGCCATTTCTAATTGACTCGTCGCAACACCACCCGCATTAGCTGCTTTGCCAGGGCCATAGGCTATTTTAGCAGCAAGCAACACATCGACCGCTTCTTTAGTACTTGGCATATTTGCGCCTTCACAAACTAATATACAACCATTGTTTATTAACGTTCGCGCATCAGCTTCAGTTAACTCATTTTGCGTCGCACAGGGAAAAGCGGCATCAGCAACAAAACGCCATACCGCATGTCCATCACTTGGGTAATCTGCACAAGCAATATACTTCGCATCGCTGTGGGTTTCTAAATAGACAGCTAAACTTTCACGCGCACCTTCTTTAAGCTTTTTAACAAGTGCAACATCAATACCTGATTCATGATACAGCGTACCGCTTGAATCACTGCAAGTGATAGGTGTTGCCTCTAATTGATAAAGTTTTTCCATCGCGTAAATTGCCACGTTCCCGGCACCAGAAACTAAACAGCGCTTACCTTTAAGTGAGTCATCATTGTCTTGCAACATGTAATTGGCAAAATAAACAGCGCCATATCCTGTCGCTTCTTTTCGAGCCAATGATCCACCCCACAATAAACTTTTGCCGGTAAACGCACCGTCGTAACGTCCGGTCAACCGTTTATATTGACCAAACATATAGCCTATTTCGCGTGCCCCAACGCCAATATCACCCGCAGGCACATCGGTGGTTGGGCCGATATGACGATACAACTCATTGATAAATGATTGGCAAAAACGCATTATTTCGCTGTCAGAGCGGCCCTTAGGATCAAAGTTTGCGCCGCCTTTACCACCACCAATCGGTAAGCCAGTTAACGCATTTTTAAAAATTTGCTCAAACCCTAAAAATTTTATGATGCTGGCATTTACACTTGGATGGAAACGTAAACCACCTTTGTATGGACCTAAGCTTGAGTTAAATTCAATTCGATAGCCTTTATTGACATGAATGTTACCGTCATCATCAACCCAAGGGACTCTAAACATAATTTGACGTTCAGGTTCGACTAGACGTTGAATAATCGCATTTTTTTGATAGTCGGCTGAGTTTTCAAGAATAGGTTCAAGTGATTCAAGCACTTCTTCAACGGCTTGATAAAATTCGCATTGTGCTGGGCTAGTTTGTTTTAAATGTGCAATGGTATCATGGATATAATTCATAATTATTCTTCCGTGTTAAAAGTTATGCTTGTCTCAGATGTTAAAATAGACGTGATCAAGTTTATGGGTCATCTAGTTAAGAGCCTTAAAAATTGTAATATTTTTAACACTGTAACATGATAAACCTATATATTTAACGTTCGATAACGTGAATTATTTTTGAGTTCATACGCAAGAGCAACAATTAACGCTCATTAAAAAAGAATATAAATTTATGAAATGTGAATAAATAAAGATTTAAATACTAACGCAGAGGGCTGCTTAAAACACCGATGCTTAAAGTGGGGTTAAAAATCATACCCGTACGATATAAATACGGATATGAACACGTAAATTATTCGCCGCTTGCCTCTGGACGAAGTTGTAGCTGTAAACCAGTTAAAAAGTTACGTAATATTTGGTCATTACATACACGATAATGCTTGTTATCGGCTTTACGAGAAAATGCACTTAACTCATGCTTACTCAAACTAAAATCAGTTAAGGCAAAGACATCGATCACGTCTTCCGTTTTCATATTTAATGCGATACGTAATTTCATTAAAATAATATTATTATTTAATTTACTTTCTGGCGCTGGTTGCTCACCGTCGCGCTTACCGCGCTTTGTATTAATAAAACCATTTAGAAAAATGGCAAACTCAGTATCACTTGGATCTACGTAACCCTCTTCCCCTTCTCTGGTTAGCCAACCAATCACTTGTTGTTGAGTCACGTCATGATCTGCTGCAGCAAAAATTTCAATCATGGTAGTATCAGCTAAATTAAAGGTATAGCGAAGGCGGCGTAAAATATCATTATTAGTCAAAGTAAATTCCAGAGTAAGATAAGACAACCAAGCAGGTATTGCAGGCTTATGAGTAGCCATACAGTTTAGCAGAGTTAACAAGGCCACCCTATTGATTTTTTGTTTTGCTCAACATCCCCATTATGAAGGAACGGCATGATTGATTTAACGCCATTTACTACCGATGCATACCTAGTAGCAACAATCCAAAGTAAGCAAGACACGCTAAAGATTTTTGAAAATGCTGATTATCGTTGGCTTACACTCGGGGATAAGCTAACTTTACAAGGTGTAATGGAAAAATCACAACCGCAGCAAGTATGTAATCCGGTAAATCAAGCTATGCTGCTATTTTTGCTTTGTAGCGAACCCTCCTCACAGATATTAAATTTAGGTTTAGGCAGCGGTTGTTTTGAACGAGCAGTGACTAATAAAGCCGGATTTGAATTAACGACTGTCGAAATTAATCCGAATGTAATTAAAGCAGCTAAGCAGTATTTTTTCCTCAATGACAACAATCATATTGTAGCGCAATGCGCTGAACAATTTGTTGCTCAAAGTAGCCGCAAATTTGATGTGATTATAATTGATGTTTTTAGTGGTAAATCGCAGCCAGCATTTTTACAAAAACAGGCATTTTTGTGCGACTGTCATGCTCGACTTAGCACATACGGTAAGATCTGCATCAACTTTACTGCAGAAAATAAACAACAATTAATCGCTCTACTAACGACACTTCGAAGTCTATTCAGTCATATTGTGGTGATTGAATTTAACCAATATAAAAATATTGTGCTGATCGCCAGTGAGCAACGCCTTGATGCTATTAATATTGAACAGATAAAACAGCACAACAATTTTAGCTCGCCTGATTTAGCTGCTGAAATTAAACAATTATTTCATATACCTAAGCTTGATTAAAAATGCGAGCCTGGTTGAGCTAAAAACGCAACTTCCTCGGCGCTGGACTGACGCCCTAAAATAGCATTTCGGTGTGGGTAGCGACCAAACTGATCGATAATATTTTTATGGGCAAGTTCATAATCTTCATTACTCAAACCTTTAAATAATACCATCGCCTGTTGGTGTATAAAGCTCGATTCGCTGTGCATAAACGGCATATAAAAAAACACCCGCTGCTCAACAGGTAATAATTGATCAAAGCCTTTTTCGATTGCCAACTGTGCCAATGTTAACGCTTGCGGATCTTGACTAAACGCGTGAGGGGTATCCCGGTAAATATTACGAGAAAACTGATCAAGCACAATCACTTCAGCTAATGCACCTAAGGCAGTCACTCGCCAAGACGCATACTCGCCTTTTGTAATAGCTATCAACAGATCACTAAATGTATCTCGTATCTTAATATCTGTAGCATCAGATTTTTTATACCAACCAGATGGACCGAGTTCATCAAACCAATAATCTATTACTACTTGATAACTAAACATAAATTCCCCTTAGTTGCCTAATACCTTGGCTGGATCCACTCTTGTTGCCTGCCATGCAGGGTAAATAGTGGCTAATACTGCCAACACAAAAGTTACAATAACAGTGATCACAATATCTTGCCATACCAGCTTACTGGGTAAAAACTCAATAAAATACACCCCTTCCAGCGGGTTTGAGCCTAACAACTGACTCAGTAGGGTAAAAAGCTCACTGATGTTCAGCGCCAGTATCACACCTATAAATGAGCCCAGTACCACGCCAATAAATGCTTGGCTAAGTCCTTGTAAAATAAAGGTCGCTAATATCGTACTGTCTTTAGCGCCCATGGTTTTTAATATCGCTATGTTGGCCTGTTTTTCACGTACTTCCATCACTAATGACGAAACAATATTAAAACTTGCCACCGCAATGATTAAAAACACCACAATATAAACAATGGTTCTGACCATTTGTATATCTTGGTATAAGCTACCTTGGGTTCTAAACCAGCTAGAGATATAAACATAATCATCAATTGTTTGGCCAACCCGTAGCGCAATTTGGTGTGCTTGAAAAACATCGGTTACTGCTAAGCGAAGCCCTGTTACTTGCAGTGGCTCATAACCAAGTACTGATTGCGCCTTACTGAGATGGATGAAGGCAGCAGAACTATCAATAGGGCCACCCATTTCAATAATACCCGCAAGGGTTAAAGTGACCCTTTTGGGTGCTAAAATCTCAGTACTTATCTCGTTAACTTGCGGGATCAATAAGGTAATTAACTCCCCTTGCTTAACACCTAATTGTTTAACAATTTGTTGGCCTAAAATAATTTCGTCTTCGCTTATTTGGCTGACCAACTTGCCATGGGTAAACTGATTAACCGCCGATACGTCACTTTCTAGAGCAGGATCAACCCCTCGCACTTCAACCGCTTTTAGTTCACTTTTGTATTGCGCCATACCATTGACACTAATAAAAGGTGCTGCACCGGTTACGCCACGTTGCTCTGAGAGCTTTTGAACTTTATCCGGCCAGTTATCAATTGGACGATTAGGCGCAACATATTCAACTTGTGGCACAACGCTTAATAAGCGATGTACTAGTTGTTGTTCAAAGCCATTGATCACCGACAAAGCAACAATTAACACTGCAACGCCGAGTAAAATACCAATGGTTGACGCTTTGGCAATAAAACTAACAAAGCCATTTTTTTCATCGCTGCTGCCGGAGCTTGCTCTAAAACGTTTACTTAAATAGGCACTAAGCAACATGGCTGGCCTCTTTAATTGCCAATTTCCCATCATCAAGGTAAGCAATTTTACCCAGCTTATCGGCTAATTCTAGGTCGTGCGTCACCACCACAAAACTGGTATTCAAACTGCTATTAAGCTCTTTGATCAAATCGTAAATTTTAATCGCATTTTGTTTGTCTAAGTTACCTGTTGGCTCATCGGCCAATACTAAATCAGGTTCGCTCACCAATGCCCGCGCAATTGCCACCCGTTGACGCTCGCCACCAGAGAGCATTGATGGTTTATGGCTACTACGGTGCGATAGCCCTACTTTATCGAGCATTACGAGGGCTTTAGCATTGGCTTTTTTAGCGCTGAGACCTTTGATCAACAGCGGCATCGCAACATTTTCTAACGCGTTAAACTCCATTAATAAATGATGGAACTGATAAATAAACCCTAAATGCTCATTACGAAATTTCGCTTGCTCAGCACGTGATAGTTTAGCAACTTGTTGACCTTTAATTTTTGCCACACCGGCACTTTGTGAATCCAAAGTCCCCAAAATGTGCAGTAAAGTACTTTTACCAGAACCAGAGCTGCCAACAATAGCCAGCATCTCACCTTGTTGTAAGGTTAAATCAACCCCTTTTAAAACCTCAACGTGATTTTCACCATCTTGATACACTTTACTTAACTGTTCACATTGGATAACTAAATCATTCATAGCGCAATACCTCTGCTGGGCTAACATTGGCAGCTTTACGCGCCGGATATAAAGTGGCTAAAAAGCTCATGGTAATACTGCCTACGGCAATCAGCGATAAGCTCATTACGTCAAATTTTACTGGTAAGGCAATCCCTGTTAACAAGTTTAAACCTATGCCTGCCAGCACTTCGTTGATATAAGCACTGAGTAATAAGCCAAGGGCTGCACCGATACTGGTACCAATCAAACCATTGTACAAACCTTGGATCATAAAGACTTGCTGCACTTGAGCCGGCGTTAAGCCAAGCGTTTGTAAAATAGCCACTTCACTTTGTTTTTCGCTCACCATCATGGTCAACGCAGAGACAATATTAAATACCGCAACTAATACAATCAGCGCCAGCAGCATCGACATAATGCGTTTTTCCATTGCGACTGCTGCAAACAAAGTACCTTGTGACTGGCGCCAATCGGTGACTGTATGTTGACTTAAAATTGCACTAGCTGAAGCGCTAAAGGCATGTAGTTGAAAAGGATCGTTCAGTGAAATACTCAAATTAGGAGCACTAGTTTGTGGCAACTTTAATACCCGTTGTAGCGATTCGCCGCTAGTAAAAGCAAGTCCCATATCAATTTCAGAACCTGTTTCATAAATGGCAGCAACGGTGAACAAACGTTGGCTTGGTACGCGACCTAAAGGTGTATAGGTTGACGCATTAGGCATGATCACGCGCACTTTATCACCTAAACCAATTCCCAGTTTACGTGTTAAATAACGACTAACCGCAATGTGATAGCGCGATGTCATGACTGTTTGCCAATTACCTTGAATAACTTTATCGCTGATTTTATAAAGCGATGCGTTATCGTCGTACAAACCTTGCAATAGCACGCCATGTAAATCGCGATTGGTTTGTAAAATGGCTTCACCATGGCGATACAAACTCGCTCTTTTCACAAATTTGGACGCAACAATGGTATCTTGCAGCTGGATCATTTGTGCTTGAGTTTGTCCATCAGACGCAATTTCAACATGAGGAATGAGGCCCAACATATTGGTTTTAAGGTTATTTTCAAAACCATTCATCACTGAGCTGACAGTAAATAATGCCATTAAACCAATGGCGATACCGGCAATGGAGAAAAACGAAATAAAAGAGATAAATGCGTTCCCTTTCGAGGAGCGACTGTATCTCAGCCCGATAAACAGGCTAACAGGTTGAAACATAATTATTTATGGTCACATTTAATGCCAATTCAGCGCTCATACTAGCATAAATAAAGTGCCATTGGGTATGCGCAAAAGTGTAAAAATTCATGACAAATCAACTGCTGTATCAAAATTAAGCCGCTTTATTTAAACTTTTAGTTTAGAGATTTAATAAGGTGATCGAGTAATGCTCTGACATTGGTCGCAACAAATTGTCGCGGAGGATACACTCCCCATACACCTTCTGGTTTTGGCTGATTATTGGTTAAAATAGGCACTAAATCACCCGTGGCTAAATCACTCTCAATGTAGTAGTTTGGCACTTGTATGATGCCAAGACCCTTTTTAGCTGCATCAGCTAACGCCCAGCCACTATTACACTGTAACCGCCCCGCAATTTTGATATGTTTATCACGCCCTTGCTCGCACACCCGCCAATAACTGCTGTTGCCGACTAAGCATTGATGGTGCTGTAATTCAGCTAATGTGTGAGGTTCGCCAAAACGGGCTAAATAGGCTTTTGAGCAGCAAATTACAAAATGACGTGCACTTAAACGTCGTGCTTTTAAGCTAGAGTCTTTTAAATGACCAAGGCGAATAGCTAAGTCAAAGCCGCCCTCAAGTAAATTTTCTTGTTCATTGCTCAGCGCCATCACCACTTCTACATCAGGGTGCAGTTGCATAAAAGTATGCACTGCTGGCATCACGAAGCTTTCGCCATACATAACCGGAGCTGTGAGTTTAATTTTACCTTTAGGAGCATTTTGCTGTTGTGCTAATAACGCGGTGGCGTCGTCCATTGCATGCTGTAAATGTTTTGTTTGATGTAAAAAGACTTCGCCTTCTTTAGTCAGTACAACTTTACGGGTAGTACGCGTTAATAATTGGGTATTTAAGCGCTGCTCTAATTGCGTTACATGGCGGCTTATGTGTGCAACGGATACCCCTAATGCGGTTGCAGCGCGGGTAAAGCTGCCTTCTTCACCGACTGCGATAAATTCGTCTATGCCTAACCAACGACTCATTATTACCATACTGTAAAAGTGTTTTATTAAAATGAAGATTAACATTGTTTGAGAAACAAATAAAATAGCGTTATTGTTTTCAAGTCATCTTCGTATTTAACCAGCAAGAGAGTTACTATGTCTGAATTTATAAAATCAAAAGCCGCAATTGCTTGGGGTCCAAATCAACCACTATCTGTAGAAGAAGTGGATGTAATGATGCCTAAAAAAGGCGAAGTAATGGTAAAAATTACTGCTACGGGCGTATGTCACACCGATGCATTTACATTATCAGGTGCCGATCCTGAAGGGATTTTCCCAGCCATTTTAGGGCATGAAGGCGCCGGTGTTGTTTATGCTATCGGCGAAGACGTAACCAGTGTTGCTGTAGGCGATCATGTTATTCCTTTATATACTGCAGAATGCGGTGTATGTAAAATGTGTACTTCAGGCAAAACAAACTTGTGTTCCGCTGTACGTGAAACGCAAGGTAAAGGCTTAATGCCAGACGGCACGACTCGCTTTTTCAAAGATGGCCAACCAATTTATCACTACATGGGCACATCAACCTTTTCTGAATATACGGTACTGCCAGAGATCTCACTGGCTAAAGTAAACAAAGCAGCATCACTTGAAGAAATTTGCTTACTAGGCTGTGGTGTTACAACTGGTATGGGCGCGGTCACAAACACTGCAAAAGTTCAAGCAGGCGATACCGTTGCTATCTTTGGTTTAGGTGGTATAGGTTTGTCAGCAATTATCGGCGCGAAAATGGCTGGTGCCTCGCGTATTATCGGTATTGATATCAACACGTCTAAGTTTGATCTAGCCACTAAATTAGGTGCCACAGACTTGATCAATCCAAAAGATTTCGACAAGCCTATTCAAGAAGTTATTGTCGAGATGACCGATGGTGGCGTTGATTTCTCATTTGAGTGTATAGGTAATGTTGATGTCATGCGCTCAGCCCTTGAATGTTGTCATAAAGGTTGGGGGGAATCGGTGATCATTGGTGTTGCTGGTGCAGGACAAGAAATTTCAACTCGCCCATTCCAGCTAGTCACTGGCCGTGTCTGGCGTGGTAGCGCATTTGGTGGGGTTAAAGGTCGTTCACAACTACCTGAGATTGTTGAACGTTACATGGCTGGCGAATTTGCATTAAATGACTTTATCACTCATACCATGGGTCTTGAAGACATAAACGACGCGTTTGATTTAATGCATGAAGGCAAAAGTATTCGTACTGTGATCCACTACTAATTTTAAAAATACAGATACCGCATAGCGTGTAAGCTATGTGGTATTTTAGCGAGGAATTCATGTTAGACAATTTAAGCGCCACAAAAGTTAGCGGTGGCTGGCACAAGCAATACAGCCATACATCTTCAAGCACCCATTGCCCAATGCGGTTTGCTATTTTCTTGCCACCCGGTGCCAGCCAAACTAATAAAGTACCGGTGCTGTATTGGTTATCAGGCTTAACCTGTACGGATGAAAATTTTATGCAAAAAGCAGGTGCATTTAAAAAAGCGGCAGCGCTTGGTATTGCTATCGTTGCACCTGATACCAGTCCTCGTGGCGACACTGTGCCAGACCAAGACAGTTATGATTTTGGCCAAGGCGCAGGGTTTTATTTAAACGCCACCCAAGCCCCCTATAACACGCACTATAATATGTATGATTATGTGGTAAATGAATTGCCTTCGCTAATTGAACAGCACTTTCCCGTGACTGATAAAAAAGCGATTAGCGGGCATTCTATGGGGGGGCACGGTGCGTTGATGATTGCATTGCGCAATCCAAAAAGTTACACCAGTGTTTCTGCTTTTAGCCCAATCACTAACCCTATTGACTGTCCTTGGGGGCAAAAAGCGTTTAGTCAGTACTTAGGAGATGATCAATCACAATGGGCCAATTACGATAGCTGTGAACTAATGAAAAAGGCACACAGTAACGAATTTTTACCAATGCGTATTGACCAAGGTGATGCCGATAATTTTTTAGTCGAGCAACTAAAACCAGACAACCTAACTGCAGTAGCAAAGCAAGTTAATTACCCGCTAACGTTGAATATGCACGCAGGCTACGATCATAGTTACTTTTTTATCAGCAGCTTTATCGACGAACACTTATCATTTCATCAAGTGTATCTTCAGCGTTAATTGTATCCTCTACTGTGAGGTTGTCAGTCGTTACTTCCTCACATTGTTGTATTGATTTAGTTATTCTTTTGCAGACCAGAGTAGGCTCTGAGCTTTCTTGCACTAACCCCACTAAAAAACGATCTACTTCGATGCCTAAGTCCGCAAATGACAAAGTCTGTTCATGACTAAAGTAAGTATTATCTTGAGGCGATACATGTGCGGGGGCCTGCGCTAAATCAGCATCATAATTTGTATCCGCTTTTGAATAAATAACTCCATCAACTAATACACCCGCTACAGTGCATGCGCTTAGTAATTGGCTGACAAGTAAAACAGTAATAAAGTGCTTGAACATAAATTTAATCCTTTATATCCCATTGCTTAAATGCGTAAGTTATTATTTAACTACCTCGAATGAGCCAGTTTTTAATAGCATTAGTATTGCTTAGTGGTTGTATCTGTAATACTCACTATAAACGAACGAGTATAAAACACTGTAAAAAACTGTAAGTGAATGACAATAAAGTAATTAAACTATAAACTAGCTCGAGCATAGCAACAGTAATAGGTTTAACTACACTTGTAACTCCTTCATAAACTCTTTTACAAATCCTATCAGCTGCAAAATAAAAATAAACAAAAATGGCACTGCACCAATAATTGCAATACTTCGGTTAAGTAATTCATTATTTTGTAATAACAATACCCAGCTACTTAGAGCTAAAGTAAAAGACCACACATACAAACTAAATCGATGACTGCTTTTTGTCCCCGCTAAATTACGGATCACTAAAATTGCAGAATCTGCCGAAGTAGCAACAAAGATCAGTAATAATAATAAGCTCGACCAAATAAGCACACCTCCTTGCCAACCTAACTGCTTAAAAAATACAAATAAGCCTTGTGTATAATCAGTTTTAATAGCGGCCATAATGCCACTACTATGGCCGCTATCCCAAGCAATAGCAGATCCCGAAAAAACACTAAACCAAATTAAAGTGACGAAAGTTGGCACAATTACTACGCCGACAATGTATTGCCAAACTGGCCGACCTTGACTTATTTTAGCTAAAAAAACCCCAACAAAAGGTCCCCACGCTAGCCACCAAAAATAATAATTATACGTCCAACTATTAGCCCAAGCAGGATCATTTAGTTGACTTGATAATTGCCATGTCCCTGTCACTAATAAGTGGCTATAAAATTTAACGCCACTGATCGCCACATCTATAATCGGTTGTAGTGGTACCATCATGATGAGCCAAATAAGTACTCCAAATGCTAAAAAAACATTAAATTGACTGAGTGTTTGAATACCCTTTTTTAATCCTAAGCGCGCAGATAAGCTAAACAACAGCGCTAATAACATAATAATAATCAAACCAACTAACCAAGGCGAGTTAATGCCAAGCTCAAGCTCAATCCCTTTTCGTAGTAATAATGTTGAATTTGCAATCGTGCCAACTACACCAAAAAAAATAGCTAAAATGGCCACTAACTGGATCACGTATTTACACTTTAGCTGCCCTGCGCGACTTAAAAATGAAGTTGTTACACTCAACACCGGAGCACTTATATCTCCCGCTTTGCCACTGTTATGGCTCAAACCACCTAAGACTAAGCCAAATACTGCGTAGAGTGCCCATGCATGGGCGCCCCAGTTTACTAACGTAATAGCCAATGCAGCACCTTGTCTATCAGGGTAAAGACTTTGCTTTAATGGCGGTTGCAATACGTGCATGGCAGGCTCTGCTACGCCCCAAAAAATTAAACCCGATCCCATTCCTGCAGCAAATAACATTGACAACCAACCAAAAGTTGAAAACTCGACAGATGTATGCTCTCCACCTATTTTACGTTGTCCGAGTGGGCTAATAGCCAGCACAATAACGCTTATCAATAAAAAATTAACTAACAGAAAAAATGGTCCACCCAACACTGATAATGCATTAATGATCAGTGGTTGAATATGCGCGGTGAGCATATCAGGAAATAATAGAGCCCCGCTAACAAATAGCACACACAAGGTGAGCGCTAGTTTTTCAAGATTCGACACTAATTTAGTAATACGAGCTTTAATTACCACATAGATACCTTAAAAATTATACTAATTAAATCGGTTTTATCAGCGCTAACGTTACGACGCTTTAAAGCTACACCAAAGCAACTTTTTAATTTTACATAATTTAGACATAAAAAAACCGGCCGCAGCCGGTTTTCTGATACTTAATACCAATTATATTGATTTACAGAGCTCTTGAACTCGCTTGCATGATCATGCATTTAATAAAACTGAGATCAATAAACTTTACTTTGCAGCCAAAAGCTTCGCTTGCTCTTGTTGGCTTGCCATAAATTCGTTAAAGGTGCCGTGGAAATTAACCACTTCTTTGTCACGAATATCAATAATACGAGTTGCCAATGATGAAACAAACTCACGGTCATGGCTGACAAAAATCAGCGTACCTTCAAAGCCTTTTAATGCATTATTAAGCGCTTCAATGGCTTCCATATCCATGTGGTTTGTCGGTTCGTCCATCACCAAAACATTTACGTCTTGCATCATTAATTTGCCAAACAATAGGCGATTTTTCTCACCACCTGAGCAGTTTTTAGCTTTTTTATTCGCATCATCCGCAGTAAACAATAACCGACCTAACATGCCACGCACCATTAAATCGTTATGCTTGGCTGTACGCCACTGTGACATCCAATCAAACAAGGTTAAATCGTTATCAAAGTCTTTACTACTATCTTGCGGACAATAGCCAATCGATGCATTTTCTGACCATTTTACAACACCGTGATTAGCTTCAAGTTCACCCACTAAACAGCGAATAAAGGTTGATTTACCAACACCGTTTTCACCAATAATCGCAAGTTTTGAACCTGCTTCTAAAATCAGCTCGCCGCCTTCAAACAATACTTCACCGTCAAAACCATGGCCAAAGTCTTCTAAGATCAATGCTTGGCGGTGCATCTTTTTACCTTCATCAAAATACAATGACGGCGCCATTCGGCTTGACGACTTCACTTCATCTAAGCTGATTTTATCCATGCGTTTAGCACGTGAACTCGCTTGTTTTGCTTTTGACGCATTAGCACCAAAGCGGTTAACGAAATCTTGTAACTCTTCAATTTCAGATTGCTTTTTAGCATTACCAGCAAGTAATTGATCACGAATAAGTGTTGATGCTTCAATGTATTTTTCGTAGTTACCTGGGTAAATACGCAGCTCACCGTAGTCAATATCAGCCATATGAGTACATACCGCATTAAGAAAATAGCGGTCATGAGAAATAATGATCATGGTACATTTACGCTGGTTAAGTTCGTGCTCTAACCAGCTAATGGTATGAATATCCAAGTTATTGGTTGGCTCATCCAGTAATAAAATATCAGGGTTAGCAAACAAGGCTTGCGCAAGTAAGACGCGCAGCTTCCAGCCAGGGGCTACTTGTGACATTAGACCAAAATGAAATTCTTCTTCAATACCCGCTTTTAATAAAATATCACCCGCGCGGCTTTCTGCACTGTAACCATCCATTTCAGCAAAAACGCTTTCAAGCTCAGCGACTTTCATACCATCTTCTTCACTCATTTCTGGCAGTGAATAAATACGTTCACGTTCTTGCTTTATTTTCCATAATGCAACGTCACCCATGATCACAGTATCAACCACTGAGTATTGCTCAAATGCAAACTGATCTTGGCTTAAGTTACCGACTTTCAGTCCTGGGCCAATTGATACGTTACCTGATGTTGGCACTAATGAGCCATTGAGGATTTTCATGAAGGTTGACTTACCGCATCCATTGGCGCCAATTAAGCCATAACGATTACCGTTACTAAATTTAGCGGAGATATTTTCGAACAAGGGTTCGGCACCAAACTGCATGGTGATATTAGCGGTAGAGATCAAAATGAATTTCCTAAGCAAATACTGACAAGTACACTGTTCGCTGAATAAGGAAAAGTTAATACAGGCAATAAGACGGTATAAAGAGGCCGCGAATTATACAGGCACTAGCTGCACTAGTCGAGCTTAGTCTCAATAATTGACTCACCGAGCACTGGTTTTTATGTGACTTAAATAAATTTTAATGTCATCTACGGTTTCAGCCAATGATTTGTTCGATAGCAATAAAAAAGCGAAGGCAGTGCCTTCGCTTTTTTATCAAACGTCTCGTTTAAGCAAGCTTGTCTGAAGCAACTTTATAAGTTGGATCTTCTATTACATTAACTTCTACTAAGTCGCGCGCTTTATGTAATAACTGTATACAGTCTGGGCTCAAGTGGCGTAAATGCAACTGCTTACCTGCCTTGGTGTATTTATCAGCTAAAGTATCAATTGCTTCAATGGCACTGTGATCTGCCACTCGGCTGTATTTAAATTCGATGATAACGTCTTTAGGGTCATTTTTAACATCAAACAACTCCGCGAACTTTTTCACTGAGCCAAAAAATAATGGGCCGTGTAGTTCGTAGACTTTAGAACCTTCTTCATCAATGTAGTTTGTAGTAAAAATATGTTTAGCATGTTGCCATGCAAATACTAAGGCTGACACAATCACACCCACACATACTGCAATTGCTAAGTCAGTTATCACCGTTACACCCGATACTAATACAATGACAAAAGCATCTGATTTTGGGACGCGTTTCATCATTTTGAAACTCGCCCATTCAAAGGTGCCTAATACCACCATAAACATCACGCCAACCAATGCTGCCAGCGGCACCATTTCAATCAAACTGGCGGCAAAAATAATGAATGCTAGGAGCATTAATGCTGCTGTGATACCAGATAGACGCGAACGACCACCTGAGTTAATGTTGATCATTGATTGACCAATCATCGCGCAGCCTCCCATCGCACCAAAGAAACCACAGGTAACGTTTGCAGCGCCTTGACCAATGCATTCTTTATTGCTGTGACCACGGGTTTCTGTGATTTCATCAATCAGGCTAAGGGTTAATAATGATTCAATCAAACCAATTGCCGCTAAAATAAGCGCATAAGGTAAAATAATTTTCAGTGTTTCAAAGGTAAATGGCACCATTGGAATGTGAAATTGTGGTAAACCACCAGCAATAGTTGCCGCACTGTCACCGGTCATATCTTTTAAGAAATCAAGTACTGTACGCGCTTCTAAATCAAATCCGATAACAATGGCGGTTACAGTAACAATAGCGACTAATGTTGATGGCACAGCTGTAGTCAACTTTGGCAAAAAGTGAATAATAGCCATCGTTAAGGCGACTAATCCTAGCATGATCATCATCGGCGTGCCGGTCATCCACTGCATGCCACCTTGACCATCGGACACCTTAAATTGCCCTAGTTGCGCTAAGAAGATGACAATCGCTAAACCATTTACAAACCCGAGCATCACCGGATGCGGAACCATACGAATAAACTTACCGAGCTTAAACACCCCTGCTAGTATTTGCAGTATCCCCATCAGTAATACAGTCGCGAAGAGATACTCAACCCCATGATCTAGCACTAAACTTACCATAACAACGGCAAGTGCACCGGTTGCACCGGAGATCATACCTGGGCGGCCGCCAAAAATAGCGGTGATCAAGCCAACAATAAATGCTGCATATAAACCAACTAAAGGCTCTACATTTGCAACAAACGCAAATGCAACAGCTTCAGGAACGAGCGCTAGGGCAACCGTTATACCTGATAAGATATCGTTTTTAGCAGAGCTCGGCGCCTTGCTTAATAAGTTAAACATTGAATTCCTCTTCGGGGTGTGGGATCAAAAAAGCGCTGAATTCTAACAAATTAAGCTAAGGTTAACAATTGCAGTAAGAGGAACAAGCTAACGCCTTTATAGCGCTAGCATGATTAGATACGATTAAAGTGGCAGCGATGTACTGCGTTTGACACAAGTCATAGTGACGTTTGAGTGAACTTCTTGAACAAATTCAAGATTCAATAAATTATCACGAACAAACTGTTCATAGCCTTCAATGCCTTTAGAAATGATCCGCAACATAAAGTCCATAGTGCCAGCCATACTGTAACATTCTGTTACTTCATCATAACTTAGGATAAGTCGTTCAAACTCAGCTAAATTTGTACGGCCATGATTTGATAAACGAACATGAGCGTACACTAGCATATCAAAGCCGAGCTTTTTCTCATCCAATAAGGCAACTTTGCCTTTGATGTAACCATCTTGCTCAAGCTTAGCAATACGACGCCAACAAGGTGATTGAGATAAACCGACTTTATCAGCAATATCAGCGGTCGAAAGACTTGCATCTTGCTGTAACAGTGCCAAAATTTGGCGGTCAACATGATTTAGAGACATTTTATTTCTTATTTATTTTACTAAATTGGTTAAATTATACATTGGTTTATAGGTTGAGTCTTGTACTTTTATGCATTTATTATGCGCAACTAACCAAATTTACCACTTATAAATGGATTCGATATGCGCTCAGTCAGCACTTTAGTGTCAGGTCCATGCCCAGATAGAATTCGCGTTTCATCAGGCAGTGTCAAAATTTGATTTTTAATCGAGTCAAGTAACTGCTGGGCATCCCCTTTAGGGAAGTCTGTACGCCCTACTGAGCCTTTAAAAATAACATCACCCACTATCACTAACTGATGTGTTGCTTCATAAAATACAATATGCCCAGGCGTGTGGCCCGGACAATGACGAATGTCAAATCGCAATTGACCCAATGTAAACGTATCACCATGACTTAACCAATGCTGAGGATGAAAAGGCGCAATTGGTGCAAAGCCAAACATTTGCGCTTGCATAGGTAATGCATCAAACCAAAACAATTCGTCTTTTTGTGGCCCGACAATATCAACAGAAAAATGCTCAGCAAGTACTTTTGCCGCACCGACATGATCAAGATGACCATGGGTGAGTAAAATACACTGCAAGCTTAACTGATGCTTGGCAAGCTCAGTAATGATTTTATCAGCGTCGCCACCTGGGTCGATAACCGCTGCGTGGCGTGTTTGTTTACAAATAACCACTCGGCAATTTTGTGCAAAAGCGGTCACCGGTACGGTAATTATTTCCATATGTTAATTCTTTATTTGCGGTTTAGTGTCAAATGTCATCAGCACAGGATACTTTAAATAAGCTTGATCATAAAATGGCGTATGCTCATAGAGCCAGTTTAATCGGGCTTGTGCATCTTTAGCAAAAGCGGCATCCTCACGAATTTTTTTATCAAACTCAAGTGCAAGTGCCGGTTTATCTTTGAGCATATGGCGAGCATATGGCGCTAATGCATAGTTTTCCATGTACTCAGTACGTTGAAAAATCGTATTAAACTCACCCCACGCAAAAAATGAATCCGGTGCTTTGGGGTGTAAAAGATGGGCAACTAACTCACCGAAAGGTTGAGCAGTTTCAACTTTAGACCAACCGGTCAAAGACTTTTCTGGTACATCGACAAAATCAAAATCTGCGTTTACTCGAAAGCGTCCTTCAAACGGCGCTTTATCAAATTCATGCTTTGTTACTACCGCGACTTTTAAATTAGTTACCAGCTCATCACTGCTCACGTTTTCTACTGTAATACCATGTAATTTGAGTTTTTCGACAATGTCTGGATACGCAGGTGGAATATAAAATGTACTTGGTACGGTGATCACGGTTTTTGCGTCCTTCTGCCAGTAAATAGGCAACGCATCATAGTGCTGTTTTTCGCCTAAATACTTTACTTCCATCTGGCCACTCAAGGCGCTTTTACTGCGCGAATATTTGATCCCTGCAAATGCGATAGTGTTTGGCTCTTTTGCATAACTGCGTTCAACAATAAGCTGGCTTGGCACAAAAGCTCGTTCTTTTTCAACCGCTTCGGTTAATTGATGATGATGTTGCGCCAATGCTGAAATAGCCCCATCTAAAAATACATAGGTGCCAAGTACACGTTGTTTATACGGTTTTAATGAATGATTTTCGACAAGAATTGTGGGTAACGATCTTAAATCCCCCCAACCATTCGAATAACGAGGCGTGGCAACCCAGCCCGCTAAGCCTTTTTTAAACTCGCGCTTATCCATTACAAATACCAGCGGCCCAGGTATATGGCCTTGCTCTTGTAATTTTGTGTCGATGATAGGTTTAAAATAATTATTGAGCGCATCTGACACACTTGGCGATTCACTGGCAAATACGGGGTTGTACCCGTAAGTTACATCGTATTGATAATCTGCACCGTCAGTCACATGCACATCGATAAATAAATCTGGGTTAAACTGCTTGATCACCTTTAATACACCACGTACTTCCGGCGTATCTAGTTTGGTGAAATCACGATTTAAATTTAAATTATTAGCATTGGTTCTAAAGCCCATTTCAACTGGCCCACGCTGGTTTATGCGATTAAACTGACTACTACGCTCATGGCCATCAACATTTAAAATAGGAATAAATAAGATGTTCACTTGGCTTAAAATATCTCGACGTTTACCGGTTGCAATATCGCGTAGCAACATAAACATCGCATCTTTACCGTCAATTTCGCCGGCATGAATTCCCGCTTGAATAAAAATAGTCGGCTTGGCGTTTTGCATTAACTGCGAAGGTGTAAATGCACCATCTTCGCTTGCTACCATCATGTTGATCGCACGGCCACTGGCACTATGTGCAATAGTTTGCACTTGGAATTGGGTAGGGTTTGCTGCAACAAGACGATCTACAAAGGCCATAGTTTGCTGATAATTTGGTGACTTTAGCCCTTCGCTTAGTTCGAAATCAGTGGTTAATGGGCCTTTTTGTTGTATCAGTGCCAAACTTTGACCTTGCCATGGCAACAATGGCGGTAAATGGCTATCTAATGTAACACTGGCACTTAACAATAATAAACTGGCGATCATAGGACTCTCAAACGTTGGCCTCTTTAATAGCTTGAAATTATAACAAGGATAAATGACAGATCGCGTAAACTGCGGTGATTCAACAAAAAAATGCAGCCAATGACAATTTAAAAATTTTATAGGGCTAATTTTCACGCATTAAAAAAGGCGCTATAAAAGCGCCTTGCCACTCAAGAATAATGTGCTTAAAACATATCTTGATAAGGATTCGTTTTACTAAATGCAATGGCTTTATCAAAACCGGGAATATGCATGTCGGTATCAGAAATGACAATTTCATCTTCATCAATCATGCCATCACCAAAGCGATAGATTAGCTCATATTGTCCTAAGTCAGCTTGTTGCTGATAATTAGTCTGAGCAGCTGTAACGGTTTGATTGCTCAATGCATATGCATCCATCACCGCACTACCATGGCGTTTTGCTAACATTTTCATGGTCACCATGGGTGACAAAACAGTGGCGGTGGCATTATTTCCGCCAAAGCCTTTTGAATTAATAAAAGCAATATCCATGTCTTCGCATTGATAATGCTCAGTACGAATATCTAAATACTGGTTATGCACATCCTTGGCCACTTTATCTATGGTGGTAATACCCGGCATAATATTATGTGCAAATACACCCAGCGCCATCGCTAATTGGTCGCCACTAGCTGGCGCAATTGTGTGCCCTACATACGCTTTTGGTGCTGCTACTTTCCAATTATCAATGGCAAACGTTTGTGCCACCTTATGATAAATTAATGACTCTGTTACGCGGTTTTGCGGTGTGCTTGAACCATGCGCTAAAATAAAGCTACGTTGTTGTAATGCTTCTTTACCTAATAAGCTCGTGGCTAATGCCGCCGACTTCGCCATGGTTATATAATTACCCGGTCCCGGTGATGTAATTGATTTTTTAACGCCATCAGCATTTACAAATACATCAGGCACGCAGCCTAGAATGTCTGCCCCCAACTCCAGTGCTAACGCATCATCCATTAGAATCGCTACTTGTGCGCCTTCACCTAAAGTAAAGCCACAATTTTCGCCAAATGGGCGGCTACTTTTACGATAATCAGGCTCATCATCATTGCTTAAGTTATCCAAGCGTCGTAAACCTTCAATATTCGCCAGCGCACTCATATTACCAAAGCCTTCAACAACTTCAGGGGTAATTGCGCATTCAACACTTGCCACAATAGCAACACGTGTACGCCCTGCTTGTATATCGTTTACTGCAGCGCGCAAGTTATATAAAAATGTTGCACACGCGCCTGAAGTTGAAAACGTAGTGCCTACATTGCCCGTCACATAGGCATTAATAAAATCGGTCGACATTGTATTTAAGCCAAGCGCTAACTGCTTGGTGCTGACGCGATCACCTTGCTGGCGCGCTTTTACTAAACCACCTAAGCCCTTGTCATCCATTTGACCAATAACCGACGCTGAATAAGTGCCAATTTTATCAGGCTCAACACTATTCATAATGTGTTGCCAATCAAGTCCGGTTGATTTAATCGCGTCAGTAGCAGCAAAAATAGTGGCTTGTAAACCACGTGGCTGGTAGCGACTGTTGTACATAATAGATGGATCAAACCCTGTTGGTAGTTGCCCAGCCGATTTAATCGGATTATCGCGAGTAGAATCATGTTTAATATCAAACTGAGCCGCAATGGTTACTTTTACTTTTTTATTTTCAAGCTCTTCTACTTGCCAACTTGTAGGGACCGGCGAAGGTAAATCTCGACGACGTGTTTCAAACACAATGGCGCTTTCATCTGACGCGGTTAACGTCATTTTTTGCTGCCATGGTGTTGCATCGACATCAAAATGCTCTTTTTCAATTTTGCGAATTAACGTACCGGCAATAATTTGCTCACCAAAGCGTGCTTCTATGTCGCTTTGCTCAACAGTATTGCCTTTTAAATCTTGCAGTTGCCCATTCACAAGACTCACTAAATTCATTAACGTGGCGAGGCCTAAAAATGTTTCTTGCCGGGCTTGAGTATCTAAGTTATTTAACACGATACGACGATAACCTTGATGAAAAGAAGTACGGCCTGCGGCGTTAATTCCACCCATGCCGATAATAACGGGTAATGCTGTCATAATTTACCTTGAGAAAACGTGTTATAGGAGAAGCTTGCAGTTTAGATGGATTTAATTATCAACATTGTGCTTAAATAGCCAAATAATGAGCCTATGAGGCCAAATCAAACTGGTCGGAGCAATTAAATGGACAACAACTTGGTACTTAGCCCTTTGCAAATAAGTATTTTGGTATACCAGCACTTATTGATCACCAGTGTCACCTTGCCAATTGAAATGCTCAGAGCCGGTGAGGCGTACGCCAAGGGGCATCTAAACAGCAAAATTTTTCGGCCATTAACGATTAATTTAATCGCTGAGGACAGCGAACCTATCAAAAATCGCAGCGGCTTAGCAATATTACCGGATCACACTTACGGCACAGCACCTTACAGTGACTTGATTATTGTGCCCGGTATTTGGCGCAATCCTCGCCCTGTTGTCAGAGCAAACTCTGGGTTAGTTCAGTGGCTTGCCAGCAGCTGGCAAACGGGTAGCTCAATCATTGGCGTGGGTACTGGCAATTGCTTAGTCGCTGAAGCTAAGTTATTAAATGGTCACCCCGCTACCACTCATTGGCATTATGCAGAACAATTTAAACGCGACTACCCACAAGTGCTGCTCAAGCCTGATTTTTTTATCACTCAATCTGAGCGCTTATACAGTGTGGCAAGTCTAAATGCCTTAGCAGATGTGATCGTGCATATTATTAGCCAATACTACGGACAGGCCGCCGCTCAGCATGTTGAGCGCAACTTTTCTCACGAAATTAGGAAACCTTACGAAGATCAGCGCTACCTTGAAGGCGCCGTTGATCGGCATCCAGATGAACTCATCGCTCAAATTCAATTTTGGTTAAAAAACAACTTAACCACAGAACAAAGTTTAACAGAGGTAGCTCAACTATTTAGTTTGAGTTACCGCTCTTTTACCCGCCGTTTTCGCATTGCGACCAACCAAAGCCCCATTGAATATTGGCAGCAATTACGCGTACAAACAGCCAAAGAGCTACTTGCATCATCTAACTTATCAATTCAGGAGGTTGCTTTAGAGGTGGGTTACAATGATCAAGGTCATTTAACCCGCGTGTTTAAGAAAGTGCTCTCGCAAACGCCTAGCGAGTATCGAAAAGTGGTTAGAAGAAAGTTATTTGGTTAATAAGTTGCGGGGTGTTATTTTTAAACAGTTAAACCTTTTAGATAGCAAAATATACAGTACGGGTTAAACATCAGTATCGACGTTTAACGCGCATCATTTATCATCGCTGTCGATTTGAGTACGCCTTTCAAATACTAACTTTAATGCTGCGTCCATTTCTTTAATAAAGTCATCCTTAAATGGAAATTTTTCTGATGGTGCTTTCAAATAACCAATGTGAGCAGTTCGCTTGAAAATAATTCTGTCTTGCTGAAGTTGACTCAAATCAACAAATGGATGGCTTTGCTTAAGTGCTTTAATACCTGATAAGATGGCCCACTTGTCATTGATATAACAGTCGATTCTATTTTTAGCCAGCTTCAAAATATTTGATAATGTATCTTTGTTTTCCCATATTTTTATTTTGTTTTGCTCCAGGGCAGTGTTCAATGCTTGATCGAATAAAAGATACCCTGCATTGATACCAACATTAATCGGCTTTAATGGATATTCTGTGTTTTCAATCTTGAGTAAGCTTGAGTTTGGATTACAAAAAGCTTGTATTACTTCTTCATGTAGCGGCTCTGAGTAAGGCCAAATAAAACTGCGTCCTTGCACATTTTTATAAGGAGGTAGTAAGGCAAAGTCCTCTCCTCGTCTAAGTGCGTCAACACCGCGCTTCCACGGTACTGGTTGCAACTCTATAATATATTTTTCACTGATCAAATCGGCAGCTTGACGAACTACATCAACATATAAGCCCACTAACTCACCGTCTTTAAGGTAAGAATATGGGGGATAACTATCATCGACTAATATCACAACACGATAGCTTGGTTTGGCCACTACCGGTATTGTAAAAAAGAAAGCAAACAGCAGTAATGCAACTCTTTTCGGCCCATTCCACTGTATTATTTGCCAACTCGATTCCATTAAACAACACCTAAATAAATAATCACTGGTTATTAGCGTAGTCAGATTAATATTTTTTACAAATCTTAACTTCCCCAATTAGTATACCTACTCAAACGCTAAAATAACAAAAGCATAGGCTTACTCTTATTATTACGATAAGCGTACGACAAGGACCATCTAGATGTCGGACTTGCTAGGCAACTAACGACCGATTTAATCGCGCTGGACTGTAAATCTTTAAACGAGCTAGTCCCTCGATCATAGATAGAGAAAACCGAACTAAGCAGCAAATAAAATCAAACGCTAATTAGACGTTTATATCTATATAAATTATAGTAATAGCATTAAAAGTGCTAAAAATTACATGGAGGCGCCATGACGGCAAATTTTAGCGATGTGCTTTTGGATCAAAAAGATAATTCAACAATCGATGCTAAATTGACAAATTTGCTGGGATTGGTGCGCAAACATTTAAATATGGATGTTGCTTTTATTTCAGAGTTTATTAACGATGAGCGCGTTTTCAAAGTTGTCGATAATCCATCAGCGAATAAAACGGTTAAAGTGGGCAATTCCGATCCTATTAATGAAACATATTGCCATAAAATCAGTGAGAAACAGCTTAGCCCTATTATTACCAATTCAAAAACAAATCCAATTACTCAAATAATGCCAGTAACCGACAAGTTAAACATAGGCGCTTATATTGGTGTGCCTATCAATCTTTCAAATGGTAAATTATATGGTACATTTTGTTGTTACAAATCGCATCATGATGAAAGCTTAAACGAGCGGGACTTGTCTTTTTTAAACATGATCTCTGAAATTGCAACTGGATTAATTGAAAAAAACCTGCATAACACTGCATTGCATGGCCAAACCAAATTAGCAATTGAAGAGGTTATTGCAAGCAACAATATAAGTATTTATTTTCAGCCTATTTTTAATCTATTTAGTAATAAAATTGCGGGCTTTGAATCACTGTCACGCTTTTTTACCAAACCTTATAAAACACCTGATCTCTGGTTTAAAGAGGCAACAGATGTGGGCCTAGATGAATCTCTGGAAATGCTGGCAATAAAAAACAGCCTCGCCTATATTGCGCAATTTAATGATACCACTTATATCGCCATTAATTGTTCACCATCCCATATACTCTCGGGTGCACTTGAATATACTCTGCAAGGAGCCGATTGTTCAAGGTTGGTATTAGAAATAACTGAACATTCACCAATATCAGACTATACAGTAATGCGAGCTGCATTAGCGCCACTGCGAAAAAAAGGGCTACGTTTGGCTATTGATGATGTAGGTGCTGGCTTTTCGTCGTTTCAACATATTTTAGAACTAGAAGCCGACATTATTAAATTAGATATCAGCCTTACGCAAAATATAAATAAAGACAATCGGAAGTTTTTACTGGCCAAGGCACTGTGTGGCTTTGCTAAAGCAATAGACTGTACGATTGTTGCCGAAGGCATTGAAACGCAAGCAGAGCTTAACGCATTAAGAAAATTAAATGTTGATAATGTGCAAGGTTACTTTATTGGCCGCCCTGCTCCTATTGAAGATGCATTGAGCTATCAAAGCATGACTTTATCAACATAAAAACGCCACTCTTAGTGGCGTTCTGACTCGTTAATTTCTTTTCGATAGTATCGTTTGTGATAACTTTTAACTTTAGCGTGTACACCTTTACTTAAGCTTTTAAACTTAGCTTCAAGGACATCTACACCATATAAAATACCCACCACTAAAATGGATAGTTTAATAGCTGCCAATAAATTATCGGTTGCAATCACTACACCAATAGATGCCAAAACCCAGATAGTTGCCGCCGATGTTACCCCAACCACAGCACCATCTTTAGCGAGCATAACTCCAGCACCTAAAAAGCCGATGCCAGTAATAATTTGACCAACCACGCGCGAGTGGTCAATCACATCACCATGGAGCATAAACGCCGTGGCTAAAAACAAATAAGTACCTAATATAATCAGTACTGAGGTTCTTATTCCTACTGGTTTGCCTCGTAACTGGCGTTCCATACCAATCAAAGCGCCACAAAATGCAGCACTGCCTATTGCCGACCACGAATAGGGGGCGATATCTACTAATTCAAAAAAAGTCACTCAAAATCCTAAAATTACTGCATGTGTATAGCCAGTGCCGTACTCAAACGAGAACTACCGAAACTGGCCATTTTTAAAAAGTCACTCTTAGCGATTGGTACGTGTTGACAATCAATCGCCAGCTGTTTATCGCTTTCACAAAAAGGGTCATGAACATATAGACAATGCTCATCTAAATGCGTTACACACACCCAATGCGGTGACTTTTTACCATCAAAGCGATACGTACTGATCAATAGCACCACGGCCATTTTGGCTGCTAACCAGCGCTCTATGTGCTCAAGGGTTAAGTCTTGATACTTCACATCTAGTTTGTGATTAATTGCCTCAACCACAAATTGATTATGAACCGTGTGTAAAATTGCTTTCTTCTTATCACTTCTTACGCCATCAACAAACAATGTATCACGTGTATTAATAATCACATCGGCTGTAAAACCGCGTTTATTGGCAGCTAAAGCAAGTCCTAATGGATGACAACCACCATGACCAGAGGTCATAAAAATAGTGGTTGCTTCACGCCAAATATCAAGCTCATTCACTTGTGAAATAATCGCTTTTTTTATTGATGACATTGCCATTAATAATGCCGCTGGCCCGCAAGTAAATTCGGTTGTTTGTTGATACCAAGGCGTTACACGCGAAAACTCAAGCTCATTAGTTTTACGAATGTTTTTTTGCATCCGCAAGGCATCGCTATGATCATCATAATAGTCACTGTATTGCCCAAATACCCGATAGCCAAGCTTTTCATAAAGTGCGATTGCAGCTTTATTATTTACCGCCACTTCAAGACGCATAAATAACCGCCCGCGTTCAGCCGTTGCTCTTTCTAGTGCTTTCAAAAGCTGCTGAGCAATGCCTTTGCCTTGTGCATTAGGTGCAACTGCTAGCGAATATAAACGTGCTAAACGAGTGCCTTTATGACACCACACTAAGCCATAGCCGAGTATCTGTTGATCTAACTCTGCAACCATTAAAATACCATGTTTGGCTGCAATCCAGCGCTTCAAGCTACGCGCACTCAATCTATCTTGATTAAAACTTTGCTGCTCTATCTCAAGTAACGCTTTTAAATCGCTGTCTGTGGCAGCGCGAACTGCCACACTATGCTCGGTCATTAACTCCGGCCTCGTGCTTCGAGGCGTTGTTTAAATTCTTCCATAATGATCATATAAAGTTCATCACCTAAGTAACCATCTTCTACTTTATGGTCAATACTTGGGTTATCGTTTACTTCAAGCACATATGCACGGCCTTGGTGTTCTTTAACATCCACACCATAGAGTCCTTTACCGACAGTTTTACATGCTTTTAATGCCGCATCTAAAACTGCTTTTGGCAACTCAAAAGTAGGCAGTGTTTCAAAACCACCAGAGAAAAACCGTTTTGCATCATGATTATAAATTTGCCAATGATTGCGAGCCATTAAATAACGACATGCATAGATAGCACGACCATTTAGTACCCCTACTCGCCAATCGTATTCTGTGTACATATATTCTTGGGCTAGAACTAAAGCGCTAAATTCAAATAGCTCAGCCAATTTTGCTGCCAGCTCATTGCGATCAGTTACTTTGTAGACACCTTTTGAAAACGACCCTTCCGGCATTTTAAGCACTAGTGGATAAGTAAATGCCTCTTCAAGCTGACTGATGGTTTCATCACTTTGATCAGCTACTACTACGGTTTTTAAGCTCGGTACTTTTTGATAATTAAACGCATCATGCAAATACACTTTATTACAACAGCGTAAAATAGACTCAGCATCATCAATCACCACTAATCCTAGGCTCTGCGCCTTACTTGCCAGACGATAAGTTGGGTGGTCAATTGCAGTTGTTTGACGAATAAATAGCGCATCAAACTGAGCGATATTATCTATTTCGTCAAAGCTTAGCGCTTGAGCATAGATACCATGTTTAGCTGCCGCTTTGATAAAACGGGCTATTGCATCTTTATCGCTTGGTGGTACTTTTTCATTGTGATCAACTAAAATAGCCATATCCCAGCGGTAACGTTTTTGCGTACTGCTTATACGCCACTGTGTTTGCGTAAACTCAGTTAATTTAGCAACAAAGTCTTGATGCTGCTGAGCATTAAGCGACGCCAATGAACCTTGCTGTAACAGCCCAGCTTCATCTACAAATAAAATAGGCGCTGGGTATTGTTTAAATACCATTTTTGCCGCTTTGTTTTGTAATTCATTTACTGCGTGCCCAAAATATAAGGCATCATCAAGATGACCAACATTAAGCATTAAAGTTTGGCCACTACGTAGCGCATTAATCGTTTTTACACTTGGTAATACCTGATGTTTACGTGCCTCAGCAAGTAATGAGCAATAATAGCCTTTACTCAAGTATTGGCTTGAGTCGCATAGATTAATAATGCGCGTTTTTGGCTCATTATGCTTTGGGTAATCTCGTAAGTAAGTGTTGAAGGTAATTACGTTTTCGAATGAATGAGCAAGTGCCTGCTCGTTGTTATCAACCACAATCAAGGTTTTAAACACGACTTTTCCTAAAATAAGTCAAAATACAAATATAAGAGTGAATGTAAATAGAAACACCCATACTGCTAAGTCATTGTTGTGCTACTGGTGTACTTAACAGGATGGGTGCTTTAGATTCAGCTACTGCTTAACCTACAGGTGATTTATAAAGGGTTTTTCGCTACCTTACCAACGAGTAATTTTTAGCGTTAAGATAAGTAAATTTAATCAACCACAGTAAGGTCTATTAAAGCTGGTTAAAGCGCCTTTCAGCACCACTAACTTATTGAAACAATTTCTAATAACGTGGATTTATTTGCTATTGTAAAACTAAACTCATCACCTTGTTGCTTATCCATCAGTAATTGACCTAATGGTGACAGTGGTGTGAGAACATACACTGTGGTGTCTTTTATTTTAATGCTTAAACCACCAGAAAGTGGTCCTAAAAAATACCATTTTAGATTTTCGTCTTCATCGCAGATACAGACCAGCGAACCAATGGTAACTTTACTTGATACAGCGATTTTAAATGCCTTTTCAAACTCGATAATACTCAAATGGCAGTCATTCACACGCTGTGCTTGCCCTTGTGCCAAATAGGCAGCTTCTAGGCCTAATGTATCGTATTTATTTTCAGCAATATTTTCTTCATGAGTGGCGGTGTCATGGGCTGTCTTTGCAGCAGCCTGCGCGGTAGTAAGTTGCGCTTCTAAAGCAAAACGCAGGCATTCAATCACATGGGTTTTATTCATATCTAAGGAATTATTTTAAATCTATAATGACTGTATTTTAACGTGCTTTGGGCTGCGTGTAACTTAATTGCCTAAAAACAAGGTTATTCATAGGCATTGATTAGTAATAACATAAATCAAGCGCTGCTGTTAACAACGCTTGCTGAACTGTTTTTTACTACTTAGCTATCCATGGCGTTACTTTTAGTAATGGCACCGACACAGCAAATGCTGTTTTATCGTCTTCCCACTGCTCAGTAACTCTGACATGACAAATTGCCCCTTGGCAATCAAAAGCAGGATCGGCAATAGTGACTGGCTCTGCAAAAGTCAGCACTACACCTTGTTGTTCAGGCAATAAAAAGCTCATCAGTTTGCTAACAAAAAAACCCGACAGATCCGATAATAATTCATCAAACTCATTATTAAGCTGATACAACTGGTGTTTATTCAAATTACTATTATTAAACTCACGCGCTTCAATTTGCAGTTTTAACTGGCAATCGTGATTTTCGTTCTGAGGCTCGATAACCACCACAGCTTTATTTGTATCAAGTTGTTTATCAAAAGGAAGTAAAAGCTGAGCATGCTCAGTATAATTAAGTGGAAACTCCTCTCGCTCAGTAATAATGCGCCCGGTTTTAATTAAACATTCATCATTACTAGCAATGTCGGTGATGTAAAAATTGACCTGAGCAAATTGAAAATCACCTTTATTGACGACTTTTAAACGATCATAAAAGCCATCATAGGAGACCACAAACTCTTTTGCTTGCACAGTAAACGTTGCTATTAGTACAACGGCAGCTGCCATAATATGACTGATACTACGTACTGGGTTATTCATCAAAGTAGGCTCTATTTTGGTTGATCATTTGATTTAATTCTTCGATATACGCCTCACCACGCTCAGAGTATGAGGTTAATCCGTAGCTTAGTTTAGTCGCTGAAATTGGCTTTTCTTGTAAACGTAAATCGGCGCGGATACTACGTAAATGTTTATAGGCAGCATGAGTATTAATATTCTTAAAATAAGAAGTCACGGCTGCGCGCACAGATTTAAATGCCGCCACCTCATGATCTGCACCGGTATTACGACGATTAGGCACCATACCGCAGCCCTTGCTATAACACCACTGACCAAAAAAGTTTAAACCTATTCGAGCAAACCGAGACGTCCCCCATGCTGATTCGTTGGCCGCTTGCATCAGCGCTAACTCTTTAGGAATAATATCAACTCGGCTTAATGCCTTACGCAAAGACAAACTATCAATCGTTTCTGGTAATTTATAGCTATTTAAAATCGTTTTAACTTGCTTGGTTTGCGTGCGACTTAATGGCTCATCGTATTGCATCATCATCAATGCAATCTCCAACGTTGCCCGCTGCTGCAGAATTTTTTTATTTTCAGCCTCAACATGCGGCCGAATAAAGTTAAAAAAAGCATGTTTTTTTTCTTTTACATCACTAAAACCATCAAAGTCAGGAAGTTTAACATTATGTAATGGCTTTTCTTTCTTTTTGACTTGTGGCTTGATTGAGGTTGTTTCGTCCTCAATAACTGGATCCGATTTTTCTATAAATGGGTAACTCAATGCCCAAATAAAAAATAGGCTAACGATTAAACGAAAAAGATACTTAAGCATGTATTCTCTCAAAGAAACTAACATTTATGCATGGTATATCCACACGCATCTGACCATTCATTATACCTAAGCCCTTCAATAAAGGCGAATATACCCATTTGAAGGATTTATAATCTAAAAAAATCAGCTACAATTATGCGCATAGAAACGCTAAAAAAGTTACCGGATACTCATTAATGGAATTAGACTGGCAAAGCCGCATAATAAATCAAAACAAGTTTCGCCCTAATGACAATCGCTCAGCGTGGCAAGTAGACCGCTCCCGGATAATCCATGCAGCTGCATTTAGACGTTTGCAAGCTAAAACTCAGATAATGGGAATTGGCCTAAATGATTTTCATCGTACACGATTAACTCATTCTTTAGAGGTATCGCAAATTGGCAGTGGTTTACTTCGTCATTTAGAGAAACAACACCCTGACTTCACACATTTTCCCGACCCTAGTTTGCTTGAGACGCTTTGTTTGGCGCATGATATAGGCCATCCTCCTTATGGCCATGGCGGTGAAATTGCCCTTAACTACATGATGCGTGAACATGGTGGTTTTGAAGGCAATGCACAAACACTGCGCATTGTTTCAAGACTCGAACCATACAGTGATGGTCATGGTATGAACTTAACGCGCCGTACTTTGCTTGGCTTTATAAAATACCCGGCTTTTATTGATGACTTATGGCACACCATCCCACATCATGATCCGCAACGTGCATTTATAAAAGCTGACGACTGGCGTCCAGCAAAAGGTTTATACAAGGATGATAAAGCGACCTTTGACTGGATTGTAGCGCCTTTATCTGACGCTGATAAACAACGCTTAGGCGATTTTAAGGCCGTCGATGAGTTTAGATCTAAAACCAGTTTTAAATCCCTTGATGCAGCAATTATGGAACTTGCCGACGATATTGCTTATGCCGTACATGACCTTGAAGACGCAATTGCAACAGAGCAAATCACCCTAAAAGAGTGGCAAAATCATGCCTTACCCGCACTTGAGCTTGTGCAATGTGAGTGGCTTGGCGACAGTAACTTAACCGAGCGGCTATTTTTAGGTAGCGAAGCACAACGTAAAGATGTGATTGGGGAATTAGTAAACTTATTTATTACTCAATCATCCATTGTGCACACAGAACTTGAGTTTGAAAATCCAATTTTAAATTACACCGTTGAACTACCCCACTGTTATCAGCATTTACTTGAGACTTTAAAGTCATTTATTTATCAACGACTCATTCGTGCTTCGCATATGCAGCAAATTGAGTTTAAAGGACAAAAGTTAATTATTGAATTATTTGAAGCATTTGCCTGCGAACCATTACGACTTTTACCTGAAACCACAGCAAATGTGTTTCGCCTAGCACAACAACAAAATGGTAATACACACAGAGTAATTTGTGATTATTTAAGTGGCATGACTGACGAGTATGCGTTTAAAACACACCAACGCCTTTTTTCAAGTAATAGCTAGCATTAACAAGATATGTGATATGAAAAGTACACCAGAATTTACTAGCTTTAAAAAGTTTTACCCATACTACTTACAAGAACATAAAAATATTACCTGCAAACGGTTACATTTTTTTGGTAGCTCTTTGGTGCTTATTATCGTTTTGTATGTGCTGTATAGCCAACAATTTATGCTGTTGTGGTTGCTACCCATTATTGGTTATGGTTTTGCCTGGGTTGGTCATTTCTTCTTTGAGAAAAACCGCCCTGCTACGTTCAAATACCCGTTTTATAGCTTATGGGCAGACTGGGTGATGTTTAAAGATATGCTGATTGGCAAAATAAAATGGTAGTCACTGTTGTTTTGTAATAACCGACAAACAAGCAAAAAGATCATTATGCAAACCTGTTTTTGTCGCTTTTCAGTGATATAGTTAACGCCATTTTTGCTATTCAAGATATTAAAATGTATCGATTATTTGAGCGGATGATCAAGCCGTTTCCCGAACAAAAGCCTACCCAGCCTCCTGCGACGCTATTTGCATTTTGTCGTCACTACACTAAAGGTATGGAAGTCTCGCTATTTTTTATGTCGCTAAGCGCAGCATTGCTCGCGATTTTAGAAGTATCACTGTTTAGCTATATGGGCCAGCTTGTTGATTGGCTAAGTATCTACACCCCTGAAACATTATTTGTTGAGCAAAAATCTGAACTCATAAAAATGGCGATAGTGCTACTTGTTGTCCTACCTATCGTGGTGTTTTTTCATTCTGCGATATTGCACCAAGCCTTGTTAGGTAATTACCCGATGTCAATTCGTTGGTTAGCACATCGCTACTTGCTTCGCCAAAGTATGAGCTTTTACCAAAATGAATTTGCAGGGCGCATCGCCACCAAAGTAATGCAAACATCCCTCGCGGTGCGTGAAACCGTGATGAAACTACTTGATGTATTAATGTACATAGTGGTTTATTTTGGCGCTATGGTGTTTTTAGTAGCCGAAGCCGATTGGCGCTTAATGCTTCCTTTGCTTGTATGGTTAGCTCTGTATATTTTGATCCAAATGTACTATGTACCTAAGCTCAAAAAAGTGGCTAGCTCGCAAGCAGACGCTCGCTCTGAGATGACCGGCCGAATAGTTGACAGTTATACGAATATTTCGACTATTAAATTGTTCTCATATACCCAACGTGAAGAGCAGTACGCAAAAGACAGCATGGATGTATTTTTACAACCTGTGTATAAGCAAATGCGCTTAGTTACCAGTTTAAATTTTGCCATTCAAACGCTTAACTACTTCTTAGTATTTAGTGTTGCGGCATTATCTTTGTATTTATGGACTCTGAGTGCCATTAGTGCCGGCGCAATTGCAATTGCGGTAAGCTTAGCACTGCGTTTAAATGGCATGGCGCAGTGGATCATGTGGGAAATTAGTGGCTTGTTTGAAAACATCGGCACTGTCGCTGATGGTATGAAAACGTTATCAAACCCAATTGAAGTCGATGATCTGCCTGATGCCAGCACATTAAGTGTAACCACAGGTGCAATTGACTTTAATAATGTGCATTTTAACTATGGTAAGGCCGCAAACGAAACGAATCGCGGCGCTGTTATCAATGGCTTAAATCTCAACATCAAAGCCGGAGAGAAAATAGGTCTTGTTGGTCGCTCTGGCGCTGGTAAGTCAACACTCGTTAATTTGTTGCTACGTTTTTACGATATTGATAGCGGTAGTATCAACATCGACGGCCAAGATATCTCAAAAGTGAGTCAAGAAAGCCTGCGTAAGTACATTGCGATGGTTACCCAAGATACTTCTTTACTGCATCGGACAGTCAAAGAAAATATCCTTTATGGCCGCCCAGATGCCAGCGATGAAGAAATGATGAAAGCGGCTAAACAAGCCAAAGCGCTAGAGTTTATTGATGACCTTGAAGATAGCAAAGGCAACAAAGGTTTTGCAGCCCAAGTGGGTGAGCGCGGCGTAAAACTCTCTGGAGGTCAACGCCAACGTATCGCCATTGCTCGGGTGCTGCTGAAAAACGCCCCGATATTAATTTTAGATGAAGCCACCAGCGCGCTCGATTCTGAAGTTGAAGCGGCTATTCAAGCTAGTCTTGATGATTTAATGACCGGTAAAACCGTCATTGCCATCGCGCATCGACTATCCACTATTGCACAAATGGATCGGCTCATCGTACTTGATGAGGGCGGCATTGTAGAGCTAGGTAGCCATGAAGAACTGCTGGCACAAAATGGTATTTATGCCGCGTTGTGGACACACCAAACCGGCGGGTTTATTGGTGTAGAATAACAACTTACATATACATGAGTTTAAGTTTCACTATCGCTGAAAGAGCCTTTGCAACTTAAACTCAGCCATATCAAGCTTAGAAGCTAAACTTATAGCCTTAACCCCCCGTATATCCTTAATGCTCAATTACGCAAAGATTTTTATACACACTTAACCCCACGACAAAACTCATATTTTGGGTGGCTTGGCCGTCGATTTACATGCTATAATCGCGGCCTTTCATGGCCTATGTAGTCAATCAAGGTTGCTTTTATCACCCTGTTTTGTTCGCATAAGCTCTAGTAGTGTAAATGACAGCAACCTGTATAAGCGAAATTATCCATGAGCGAAAATAGTCACATTAAAGTCATCGTTGGCATGTCCGGCGGTGTTGATTCTTCTGTATCAGCTTATTTATTAAAACAACAAGGCTATCAAGTTGAAGGCCTGTTTATGAAAAACTGGGAAGAAGATGATAATGATGAATATTGCGCTGCTGCCGACGATTTAAAAGACGCGCAAGCAGTCTGTGACAAGCTGGGGATTGAACTACACACAGTTAATTTTGCCGCAGAATATTGGGATAACGTATTTGAGTACTTTCTTGCTGAATATAAAGCAGGCCGTACGCCAAATCCTGACATCATGTGTAATAAAGAAATCAAATTCAAAGCTTTTTTAGAATTTGCAGCAACGGCGCTTGGCGCTGATTTTATAGCCACGGGCCATTATGTACGCCGTGAATTACGCGATGATAAATACGTTATGTGTCGTGGTCTTGATGATAACAAAGACCAAAGCTACTTTTTATACACATTAAGTCATGAACATATTGCACAAACGCTGTTCCCAGTTGGTGATATTGCCAAACCTGAAGTGCGTCGCATTGCTGAAGAGCAAGACTTAATTACCCACGATAAAAAAGACAGTACCGGTATTTGCTTTATCGGTGAGCGTAAGTTTAAAGACTTCCTACAAAAATTCTTACCTGCACAACCGGGTGTTATTGAAGACACAGACGGTAACAACGTTGGTGAGCACGAAGGCTTAATGTATCACACTCTCGGTCAACGCAAAGGTTTGCTAATTGGTGGCATGAAAGAAGGCTCAGGCGAACCTTGGTATGTAGTCGATAAAGACTTAGAGCGTAATGTACTAGTTGTAGGCCAAGGTAAAGATCACGCTCGCCTTTACAGCAATGGTTTAAATGCTAACCAATTACATTGGGTTGATCGTGTTGGGCCAAAAGGCACTACGCGCTGTACAGTAAAAACGCGTTATCGCCAAGAAGACATCAACTGTACTCTACTGGTTGGTGATGATGGTTTAGCAAGAGTGTTATTCGATGAACCGCAAAAAGCTGTCACGCCAGGTCAATCAGCAGTATTTTATGCCAATGAAGTGTGTTTAGGCGGTGGTATCATTGATTCGGTGATCAAATAATGAATGAAAACCAAGTCATGGCACTGGCTGCCATGTGCCAAGTTGCAAAACAAGTACAAAAAATTGCACAGTACGGCAGTAGTAACGATTACGAGTTAGAAAAACTATTAAACAGCATTGTAGAAACATCGCCAAATTCCCCCAGCGATGTTTACCAAGGCACTGAAAATTTAAGAGATGGCTATAAAAGCTTACTTAATCAACTCAGTGCTGGTGAAAAGAAAGATGTAGAAATCGTCAAATATGTTGGCGGTTTAATGCAGCTTGAACGCGCATTAAGCGCCAAAGCAAGTAGCTTAGCAGAGCTTGGTAAAGGCATTGAAGATGTTAAACGACGCCTTGACCACTTTGCCATTACCGATGACACGGTGATAGCTGCTCTTGCCGATATTTATTCAAAGGTGCTTAGCCCCCTAGGGCACCGAATTCAGGTTTATGGCAAGCCTGACTTACTAAAACAGCAATTAGTACAACACAAAATACGTGCATTATTATTAGCAGGTATTCGCAGTGCAGTATTATGGCGACAAATGGGCGGTAAACGCCGTCACTTTTTCTTTGCGAAAAGAAGAATTATCGCCATTGCTAAAAACCATATTTAATTATCGTTCAAAACTAAAATTTAGGAGTTATTATGGAGCTTTCAGCGTTAACAGCTATCTCTCCGGTGGATGGTCGCTACGGCAGCAAAACCACTGAACTACGCAGTATTTTCAGCGAATTTGGCTTGATAAAATACCGTGTAACAGTCGAAGTTCGTTGGTTACAAGCCCTTGCAGCAGCTGATGCGATCAAAGAAGTACCGGCATTTAGCGACGAAGCCAATGCTTTACTTAACGCGATTGTTGATAACTTCAGCGAAGCCGATGCGCAACGTGTAAAAGATATCGAGCGTACTACAAACCACGATGTTAAAGCCGTTGAATACTTATTAAAAGAAAAAGTAGCTGACAACGCCGAGTTACATGCAATTAATGAATTTATTCACTTTGCATGTACGTCAGAAGACATCAATAACCTGTCTCACGGTTTAATGCTCACTGAAGCACGTAACGAAGTATTACTTCCTTACTGTGATCAACTACTTAATGCAATTAAAGAAAAAGCCATTGAGTACAAAGCAGTACCAATGATGACACGTACACACGGTCAACCTGCAACACCTTCCACTATGGGCAAAGAATTTGCCAACGTATATATGCGTTTAAAGCGTCAACGTGACCAAATTGCACAAGTTGAAATGCTAGGTAAAATCAACGGTGCAGTAGGTAACTACAATGCTCACCTCAGTGCCTACCCTGATTACGATTGGCACAATCATGCTGAGCAATTTGTAACTAGCCTAGGGTTAACATTCAACCCATTTACAACGCAAATTGAACCGCACGACTACATTGCCGAGTTATTTGATGCGATTGCTCGCTTTAACACTATCTTATTAGATTTTGACCGTGATGCATGGGGCTATATAGCGCTAAATCACTTTAAACAAAAAACCATTGCGGGTGAAATTGGTTCATCAACTATGCCGCATAAAGTTAACCCGATTGATTTTGAAAACTCAGAAGGTAACTTAGGCCTAGCAAATGCTATTTTCGCTCATCTAGCGCAAAAGCTGCCGGTATCTCGCTGGCAACGTGACCTTACTGACTCAACAGTACTGCGTAACTTAGGTGTTGGTATGGGTTATGCGCTAATTGCATACCAATCAACCCTAAAAGGTGTAAGCAAGTTAGAAGTAAACGAGCAACGTTTACTTGACGAGTTAGATCAGAACTGGGAACTGCTAGCAGAGCCAATTCAGACGGTAATGCGTAAATACGGTATCGAAAAACCATACGAAAAGCTAAAAGATTTAACCCGTGGTAAACGTGTAAATCAAGAGATCATGGCTGACTTCATCGATGGTTTAGAGTTACCGGAAGAAGCAAAAGTAGAAATGAAAAAACTAACACCAGCTAACTATATTGGTCGTGCTGTCGAGTTTATCGACAACCTAGTTTAAGCTTTCTGCGACAACTTATTTTATATACACTATAAAGCGAAAGGCTCTTGCCTTTCGCTTTTTTCATTTTAATGGGCGCAGCATGTATCAATTAACGATTAACGACTTATCCGAGCAAGACTTTCTAACACAGTATTGGCAAAAAAAACCGCTCTTGATCAAGCAAGGGTTTACAGACTTTGCCGACCCGCTTGATGCTAATGAGCTTGCCGGTCTTGCCATGGAAGAGAGCATTGAATCGCGTATTATCACTAATCATGATAATGACTGGCAAGCGCATCATGGCCCATTTGAAGATTTTGAATTACTAACCGAGCAACATTCTACCCTACTCGTACAAGCAGTCGATCATTGGCATCCTAATGCTGCGCAGCTGCTGGAACCATTTCGGTTTATTCCTAATTGGCGTATTGATGACCTAATGATCAGCTTTTCAACGCCTGGGGGTGGAGTCGGTCCGCATTTAGATCAATATGACGTATTTATTATTCAAGGTGAAGGCAAGCGTCATTGGCGTGTCGGTATGCCAGATAATAAACTAAAACAATTTGCACAAAATAAAAGTTTATTACAAGTTGAACAATTTCCAGCCGTGATTGATTGCATCCTAGAACCAGGCGATATTTTATACATCCCGCCGGGCTGCCCACATGAAGGTTATGCTGTAGAAAACGCATTAAACTACTCGATCGGATTTCGTGCACCAAATCAACGCGATCTATTATCAAACTTTGCTGATCACATTATTGATAAAGAAGCGGGAAATAGCCGTTATCAAGACCCTGCAATAACACTGCGCGATTCTAAAGGTGAGATCCAAGCTTGCGAAGTCGAAAACATTAAACTATTAATGCAAGCGGCCCTAAATGACGACGCATTACTTAAATCTTGGTTAGGTAATACACTTAGTCAACCTAAGCATGAAATGGATTTAATGCCGCCAGAAGATTTATTTAATAGTGAACAAATAGCTGAGCTATTGAATGATGATGATGTGATTTTTGAGCGCCTCGGTGGCACCCGTGCATTGTATCAAGTTTTTGAAAATGAAATACTTCTCAGCGTAAATGGTGAAAACTACCCACTCCCTGTTAGTGACTTAACTGCGGTTAAATTACTCACTGACCATACTATGGTGACAGCAGAGCAACTAAATAGTTCAAAAAATAGTTTAGTTTTTATACAAACCTTTACTACACTAATTAATGAGGGGATTTGGTTTTGCTAGGAGTGTGTTTGTATGGGCTATCATATCAACAAGGTAGAATGGGATATAGGCAAGGAGTTACTACAACAGATCAGAGAGCGGGTATTTGTATGTGAACTACATATTCCCAAACATATCGAGTTTGATAATCTTGATAGATATGCTCATCATATACTGGTAACAGATGACAGCCAAGGCCCAGTTGCAACAGGCCGATTATGTAGCGATGGCCTTATTGGCCGTATTGCGGTGCTGCCAGAGCACCGTAATCGCTCCGTCTATCGTTCATTGCTGAATTATATTGTTGAGCTTGCACAACAGCAGGGTTGTGATTGCGTCAGCATTAATTGTATTTTAAATGAGGTAGAACGATTTAAACGTAATGGCTTTGAACAACAAGGTTGTGTGTTTATGGAAGCAGGTATTCCACGGCTTCGTATGCAATGCCCCATTAATAAATTCAATACGAAACCATTTACACTGGTGCATTGATAAAAATTTATTAAAAATGGCCATCCTAGCGAGTTAAAAACCACCAATTTAACGCAATGGGCATTAAAAAAGCGAACATATTAATGTGTAACTCCACATAACACGTTCGCTTTTTTAATTTTTAAAGCTGTTCTTTATATTAAAATCTTTAAGTTAAAATTATAAATAAGCTTTCAGGTCAATTAACTTCGTTTGCCCACAGCTCTTCTTTTTCGTACATTTCATAAATACCATGCGCACGATTAATTAGTAGGTTTGCAAAATCAACTTTAGTTTTATCGTGTCCACCGGTTTGCATAATTTGATCTGCTTTTAACTGCCATTGCAGAGAAAAATATCGCAGCGCATCACGCGCATTTTCGGCAACTGATGCTAACGCATGATCAGTTGGTAAGCGACCGGTGATAACCCAATAACTTTTACCGTCTTGGCCTTTAAACTTCCATAGGGCACATAACGGAGCGATAAAGCGGCTTTCTTTTTCTAGCAAAGTTTTTGGCATTACGCCCTTCTCTGCTAAATGCTTTTGTGCATTTTGAAAACACTCACGTTGCCATGCAATACTTTGCTGCTTTGCTTGTTCTTGTTCTTCTGGTGTTAATTCTTTAAGTTGTTTTTGTTCCACAGTATTCATCACTCGTTTACATAATTTTAGTTACTTTAAGGGCATATAATTATCGGTGCAAGTATAAAAGACCAATTCCAGCGAGAGCATAAACGATCGCCTGTTTTTTCTACACTCTAACCCATCGTTCTACGCACAACTGTTTACTAATACAGCAGAAAAATCAATTTATAGCTAATTTATAAACTATAAAGCCGTTGTTAATGCATACCAGCACGGTATTATTCATCGTTTGTTTAACGATAATTCTTTTTCGCTGTCATACGATTAAAAAAACTAGGAAAGAAACGTTTTATAGTCGGAGCCCAGCCACTGATCCCCTCGCCAACCACCACTTCATCTTTACGTTTAGCTATTGCACTGACCATTTGCTTCACAGCAGCCGTTACATCCATACCATTTTCAATGGAGTATTCAGCCTTATTTTGCGCAATACCATGTTCATTAAGTGAATTATGAGCAATAGCCGTTTTTATAGAGCCTGGGCAGATAGTCAAACAATGAATGTTTTTATTGGCCACTTCAGCTCGCAAACAATCCATAAAACCAACGACTGCATATTTAGAGCCTGAGTAACCGGTTCTGAACTTAGAGCCAACTTTACCTGCGACACTGCTGATTGATACTACACAGCCGCCGCCATTTTTAACCATACTCGGTAATACCGCTTTAGTTAGCGCAATCAAACCAAAATAGTTAACTTCCATAAGTTGACGATACACAATAAAGTCATTTTCTAAAAACAAACTACGCTGCGACACGCCACCATTATTAATTAAAATATCAACGTTACCAATCGTAGCCATACTATTTGTAACATACTCAAGTACCCGCTCAGGTTGTGATAAATCAAGAGGTATTACTTTGTGTTGTCCAGCCGGTAACTCGCTACAAAGTTGATTTAGTTTATCTGCACTTCTGGCTGATAAAATAATATTAGCGCCTAAGTGTGCTAACTGTATCGCTAACTCTTTACCAATACCTGATGATGCCCCGGTGATCCACACCGTTTTATTATTAAAGTTCATGCTCTACCTATGATTATTATTAAGGCTTTGTAGGACCCGCAATGTCTGTGATCTGTTGCTCAAGTTGTTTATATAGTCCGAGTAAAAAAAGCGCCTCAACAAGCACAAATAATGGCCCAATGATAAGCCCGATTAAGTCATCAACAAAAGCTGGTTTTTTACCTTCAAAATAATGCCCAATAAACTGTAAAACCCAGCCAAAAATAAAAACACCTATACTAACAGCTAACCAGCTAGTAAAACTAAGTGAAGCTATTGGCGCAGCCGCTATACTCATTACTACTAAAATAACAGCCATTATCAAACCTAGTGAGACATTAAGCAGTAAATAATAAATCACAGTAGCTAACACAAAAACATGAGCGCCATTGATAACATGATCAGCAACCGGTAAATAAATACGCGCTAATAAACACAATACAGCGTATACAATGAGTGGAATACCAAAAAAGTGTGTGAGCACATTGCGTTTTGAACGGTGATATAAGCCATAATTGCCCAGTTGTTGTTGCAGTGTTTTCATTTTCTCTACTTTATATAATTTTCTTATTATTTACTTTAGCAGTTAACACAACGTAACAATGTCTTCTACCCGACATTTGTAAAATCCACTTATACAAATGCGCTTATGATTTTACCTTTATCGTGATCCGGGGTTTTAGATTGTAACTCACGGCCTTTTTGATATTCTTGTCCAAGCATTTTTTGTAACGATTCCATTTGTTTTGCTAATTCGTCATTCCCCCCTGCTGTTGTATTTTTTCTGTCAGCTTTTCAATCGCGGCCTTATGTTCAGCTATTTAATCTTTATCAACACCTAGTCGTTGATAAATAAGCGCTTCATTTACTTCTTCTAAAAAGTCTTTTCCATATGAAGGGTTTTTAAGGCTACTAACAGTATCAGCTTGGCTATTTTTTGCCGTTTCTGGCAATTCGGTTATTGCTTCGAATCCATTGATAGTTTTATTTTATAAAGCAAATTTAAGGCCAGTGAACCCATATCAGGTAAAAAATAGCACAGCTAATGTACAAGTAAAGCCAGCTGTTGTTTATCAAGAATTTCTATACGCTGGTAATGCAGGGAAATAAGCTTTTTTTCACTTAATAACTGCAAGATTTGATTAATAGTTTGACGAGTTAAATAGGTCATATCTGCGAGTTGTTGCTGCGATAACATAATAGTAGCGGTATTACTGGGCAGCGACATGGTTGCCATCATAACCAGCCGTTTACAGACTTTCTGCTGGGCAGTTAATAAAGCATGATCTTCTAATGAAGTGAACAGCAGCCGCATTTTTTGTGAAAGTAAAACACCAAAATCATGCCAGTAAATAGGCGTGATTGCTAATAATTGTATCAGTGCCCGATGCGGTACATGTAGCAATCGAGCGGGTGTTTGTGCATAAACATCGTGGGTACGCAAACCACCATCAAATAAAGCAACTTCACCAAACCAAATAGCGGGATCTATAAAACTCAGTACCGCTTCTTTACCTTCTCCATTTACTCCACTAACTCGCATAACTCCATTAACAACAGCGTATAAACCCGCATTTTCATCTCCTCTTAAAAATAATGCTTCACCCGCATCGAGTTTAATTACTTTTGCATGTAACAATAGCTGGTGTTGAAATTCTTTAGAGCGGCTACTAAACCAATTTCCTTGGTTAACTATCGCACGGTCCTGTTCATTCATATCGGTTTACTCTACATTAGTTTTAATAATCAAATAATAAAAGGGATCATTATGTTACACAAAGTTATTTACAGCGGCTTATTGCTAAGTACGTTATCTGCACCAAGTTTTGCAGCAGCTCCTGATCAACAGCTCAACAAGAATCTAAAAAAAGCTAACCACAGTGTAAGTGAAAAAGTGATCACTTGGCGACGCCATCTTCACCAATACCCAGAGCTTAGTAACCGCGAATTTGAAACGGCTAAATACATTACTAAACATTTAAAAGCACTGGGGCTCGAAGTACAAACTGGGATAGCCCATACGGGTGTAGTTGCTAAACTCAAAGGTGGTAAAAAAGGCCCTTTAGTGGCGCTGCGTGCCGATATGGACGCCTTGCCTGTCACTGAGCAAGTTGATTTACCGTTTGCTTCAACTCAGACCTCAACCTACCGTGGTAATGAAGTCGGTGTTATGCACGCCTGCGGCCATGATAACCATGTCGCTATTCTAATGGCTGTAGCTGAATCGTTGGCTAAAATTCAAGATGACTTAGCGGGTGATGTATTATTTGTCTTTCAACCTGCTGAAGAAGGTGCCCCAGAAGGTGAAGAAGGCGGTGCTGAACTCATGCTAAAAGAAGGCTTATTTAAAGAAAAACCTGACGCCGTGTTTGGTTTACATGTAACCAGTTCATTAAACACAGGCCAAATTGGCTTCCGTGAAGGCCCGCTTATGGCCAGTGAAGATTCATTTACAATTAATGTACAAGGCCGCCAAACTCATGGTTCACGACCATGGAATGGTGTTGATCCGATTGTGGCATCATCACAAATAATTATGGCCACACAAACAATTTCATCTCGCCAAGTTGATGTTACTAAAGCGCCGTCAGTTATTTCGTTTGGTGCTATTAATGGCGGCGTACGTTCCAATATCATTCCGGATAGTGTCGAGTTAATTGGCACTATTCGCACCTTTGACCAAGCAATGCGCGCTGATATCAAAAAGCGTTTAGTGAAAACAGCTGAAATGGTCGCTGAATCCGGTGGTGCTAAAGCTGATGTACATATCGACCACGGCTACCCTGTCACCGTAAACGATGTAAAACTCACGCAAAAAATGACGCCAACACTAACTAAAGTTGCTGGGGCTGAGAATATCATTACCACTGATTTGATCACCGGCGCTGAAGATTTCAGCTATTACGCTTTAGAAACTCCTGGATTGTTTTTCTTTTTAGGTGTTACCCCACAAGGTCAAGATGCAAAAACGGCAGCAAGTAATCATTCACCACAGTTTTTCGCCGACGAGCAAGCACTGCAATTAGGCGTGAATGCTATGACGCAGTTAGTTGTGGATTACTTTGCAATGAAAAAATAACCAGAACTTCAACGTACATGCAAAATCATAATCGGTTGGCATAAAATAAATATACCCACACTCTGTGGGTATATTTAAAAGTATTGATAAACCTACGCGGATTTATTTTATCGTGCGGTTAGTAGCTGTGATAAATAGTCAGGCTTACCTTCAATGCGTTCAAGGTGAGGATATTTAAGGCCATCATGATAATCGATCTGGATTTCACTGTACTGATCAAAGTTTTTCACCAAGAGCTTAATTGGCGCTTTTGAGCCTTTAGCATCCGTCACTGCATCTTTGAGTGCATCAGCACTAAACTGAGTATTATTAACGGCAACAATTTGCATACTTGGCGCAAGACCCGCATTAAATGCAGGGCTATCCCATAATACGTCACGCATTTTGCCTTCTTTATTTACCGAGAAGCCCAGAGAATAAAGTAAATCAGTTGATTTATAGCGGCTTTCAATTGCTTTAATGCCATCAGAGGCCTTATCGTTATAGATCAATTTCCAACCTTGGTCTTCCAGTGATTTAGATAAGTTAACATGGCCTTTTAAACGCGAATTAATAAAGTCATCCCATTGATACTTTTCAATACCATTAAGCGTGTTAATCACATCATCAAATTTGTAGGTCAACACATTCCAATCACCCGGGTTTACGCCAAAAAAATTCTGGGCAAAATCATCTAATGAATGACTGTTGTTACTCAATTCACGTAATTTTGCATCAACCGCAAACCAAATTAATTCTCCACCAGAGTAATAGTCTTCGCTCATTTGATAACTACGATAAGGCAAAGATGAACGCTGAGCGATAGTTGGATCGTTGGTTGTATCTAAAATATTACGCCATGCCATGCCAGGTCGGCCTTGGTCGTAGGTTGCACCTAAACGAGCTAGCATATCCATCGCATTTTCTTGGCTCCAAAGTCCAGAACGAGCCGCAATGACTTGCCCCCAAAACTGTGTTTGCCCTTCATATACCCATAAACCATTAGCTTCTTTAACTTGGTTATAGGTCGGTGTCCATAATGCGTCAGGGCGACGATACTTACCATTCCATGAATGATTAAATTCGTGTGCTAATAAATCGCGACCGACCCATGACTTATCCCAGTCAGTAAAATAATTTCCTTTCGCGCTATTTTCACTTGAGCGATGATGTTCCATGCCGATACCGCCTAACTTATCTGTCAGGGCAAGTAAAAAGTCATAATGATCAAAGTGATGTGCACCATAAAGCGCATACATTTGTTGAATAAGCTCACGGTGTGCTGTTAACCCTTCTGCACTGATCTCAAGATCTTTTTCTTTATCGGCAAAGACATTTAAGAACACCGGAGTATCTGCATTTGGGTTTAAATCAACACGCTTATAGTGGCTACCGGCAAACATTGGCGAGTCTACAAGGTTTTCAAAATCAATTCCCTCAAAGGTAACTGTATTGCCTTTTTGCGAAGACTTTTCAAGTGCAGTAGCAAACTGCCACCCTTTTGGTAACGTTACACTCGGTTGAAATTTAATTTTACGGCTATAGTGCCCAGCAGGGTAAAGCGCTACTGTATCCCATTGTAAATTGAGCATTTCTGGCGTCATCATAACGCGCCCTTGCTCTGAACTTTGTGGTGACAAGAATTGATATTCAACATGCAACTCACGTACACCTTTAGGAACTTTAAGATTAAAAGCATATACGTTGCCAGGATCTCGTTGCCATTCGATCACTTTACCTTTTGCTGACATTTTCAATCCAGCCAACTGACTTATTGGTCCAACTGGTGAGTGATGTCCAGGTATCCATTGCGGATAAAGCAAAGTCATTTCACCAGCATTAACAGGGATAGTTTCGTTTATTTTAAAAATACGATGAGCTAGATCTGTGGCATCAACCGCTATTTTTATAGTGCCGGAATATGGGGTATCAGTCGGATTTGGAACATCAGCAAACGCTGGAAGCATAAAGCCCATAACAGAGCTGAGGGCAGCAGCAAAAACATGTTTATTCACTTACTTCTCCAATTAGAGAGGCGCAAAGCACGCGCATTAGATGGGTATTGTCCTAGTAATTTGAGTGCAAAACACTCGGCAACCTCCATTTAATTTCAGAAACTTCTGAAACAATCAACATCCGTTATAACTATAACAACAGCTAATAGCAATGATTTATGGACGAACAACCATTTAATGCGTTCAATTTATTTGCGCTTTAAGTCAATTTATAGTGCCGTATTTAGCTGTATCAGCGCTTATTTGCATTCTTGTACTGAGAATATAAGAGCGCTGCAAGCACTGTTTTAAAACTTAATCATGCATAATACCTATGTTCAGGCTAAATAAATCATCAGTACGCTATCCTAATAGGCTACTTTTTTGGTAATGGTATGGAGACCACAATGGCATCTGACTATTTTCATTTGTTAAATTTGATCGGGGTAGCGTTTTTTGCCATCTCAGGTACTCTAATGGGCCATGAAAAAAACATAGGAGGTTTTGGTGTTGTGGTTGTCGCGTCAGTGACAGCGCTCGGCGGCGGCACACTGCGCGACGTATTATTAAACCACCCAGTATTTTGGATAGCCGAACCGGATTATTTATACGCAACATACAGCGCCATATTTATCGCCGTAATATTTATTCGTCATTTACCTCACGTATCAAACTATTACATGTTGCTGGTCGATGCTTTGGGCATGGCAATTTTTAATATTGTTGGCATTGAAAAGTCCTTAATCGAAGGCACTACGATGATTGTGGCTATTACTATGGGCATGACCACGGGCATCTTTGGTGGTCTAATGCGCGATGTAATATGCCGTGAAGTCCCCCTTGTCATGCGCGAAGAGCTCTACTCCACCGCGTGCCTATCTGGTGGCTTAACTTATGCCACACTGTTTCTATTAGAAGTACCTTATGTTTGGTGTATTTTAGGCGCACTCTTTATTACCGTATTTTTACGGCTCGGTTCCCTACACTGGGGATGGCAACCAAATATATTTAGAAAAAGGTCGGTTAGAAAACAATAGTTTTCTATGTGAAGTTCCGATTAAAACGCCGAACTTTTGTACGTACCTTTTTCATCGATGATGACGTATTAAACTGAATCTTACATCCCAATGTCCATTTTTCGTACCAGGTTACAGCATAAAATTCATAGTTATTTAAGCTGAAATAAGCAAGAGTATATCGTTTGCCTTAAATTCAAGCTCCATAAGTAGATCATCGTATTTCCAGTCTCGATACTCTTGTTATTGGGTCAGGATTTGCTTTGTGAAGTCAGCCATTTATAGGTGGAAATATGATACTTTTAGGCACCTTGTCTTATTTTACCCCTATTTTCTCCACTGTGTTTGCCTCTATTAACTTATCCGTTGCTTTAGCTGACTATTTTTTACAAGGTGTTGTACTCGTGACTATTGGGTCGTTAATTTGCTTTTGGGTTACCCGCACAAAAAAACCTGTAGTAGATAACTAAATGTAAAAGCGAAAAGCAAATAACGCTTTTCGCTTTATCAGGTTTTATTAGTTGGCTAATCTTAGCCCTAGCATCACCAGCATAACTAGATTCGCAATTACGCCAATCAAAAAGAAATAGCTACGCGGGCTGGGGTTTTTCTCTGTGGCAATTGCGTAATACAGTACCATATGAATTAAACGTGCAATGACGTAAACCCAAATACAGATTGCAAAAACCGAACTGTGGTAATTAATCACAAAGGCAAATAAAACCGTTCCTATAAATAACGCGCTGTTTTCTAATGTGTTATGAAAGGTGCGATGCGCTCTAAATATAAAACTCTCATGAGATAGGTCTTTATCAATTTTTCCTGGCACAGCTCCAGGCTGTTTGGCTTTACTAAACGTCGCCACTGCCCACTGTACTAACACCATAATTAAATATAAATAAAATGCTATAAACGCTGAATGTGCTATATCGGTCATTGCTTAATCCTTTGTGTTGTTATTAGAGTAGTTATAGCAACTATCAAGCCACATATAAGCCACTGATATATATAGAAATTACTTTTTAGTAAAATGATTTTTTGTAATAGATTCATTCTTTATATAAAACTTACTCTATAACAGCGGCTTGGTATTTTTTGCAGCCTAAGCGCAACCAAAAAAACAATACTAATTACTTACTTTATAAATTTTGTTTGATTATTTATTCTAAGTATTGTTTTATAGCGTTACTGATAACGGAACGGTAAAATAAATATGATGAATAAAATAACCAAATGCTTGGCAACCTTAGCTCTGTTGAACTGTGTATCAGCGCCCGCTTTTTCAGCTCAATATGAAATCGAAAAAGGTGAAAACTTGTCTAAGTTGGCGCAATACAAAGACGTAACCACCATTAAACGCAATTTTGCAAAACAAATAGCGCTTAATTACAGTGTATTAAACGCTGATCTTAAACAAACGCTAAGCCAATATAAACTGGTTTTGAATGCGGATCAGCTACCGTCTTTAGGCATGCACACACAACAAAATACTCGTTTAGCAAACAGCGCATTACAACAACTTAAAGGTTTACCACAAAACACAGGTAGTTTGTTACAAGTGCGTTTGGCAAGTGATAAAATGCTTAGCGCTTGGCAGCAAGGCGAACGCCCTTTATTTGCATTTGCACCCGCTGGTGACGATACGCAATGGAGCGAGATTGAAGCGTTCGATCAGTATGGTGACATTCATTATCTTAGTGTTGACCAAATGCCGACCCAACCTGTCTTTATTGTCGAATTAGATCAACAAAAAGTACAAGATGCGGGTATTGCAGTAATGAGAGGAATTTTATCTGCTAACAAATTCAGTAAAAGCACGGTTAGTCCAAAAAACCAGTTAAGCAATGAACAACCTCTGCAAACCAGTGTATTGAAAAAAATACGCTTAGAAGATGACAAAGAACCATGGATCTCAGGTGGTGCTGAAATTTATGCCATTGTAACGGGTATCGACCCCACCCGAGATGAACCAATATTAGATATCGTTGATTTACCTTATTTAGATCATGACCAAACCACTTACAGCCCTAATCAGGTGCTAATTCATTGGCAACGTTATCGTTGGCAAGCGGTCGATTTGCTTTTAATGGAGCAAGATGACAACACTAATTATAAAACCTTAGCAATGAAATTATTAGAAATATCAGAGCAAGTAATGGCAAGTATCCCTGATTTACAAGCACAGGGCTATACTATTATTCCTAAACTTACTAATGAATTGCTTAAAGTAATGCCTGATGAATGGTTTACCAATAATGATGATTATGTTGATGTTTTTTACACGCTATTTGAAAACAAAGACTATCAAGAATATAAAGGGGCAAGCAGTAATGCGACCATTACGCTGTCTCCTTTAGAAATTAACCCAAGACTAAACTAAGTCATCCCCATTGGCTTAATTATTATTGCGGATGGTATTACTCCCCCATACTTCAATTGCCACCCATTAGCGCTTTAACGTTAACGGGTGGCTTTATCACAGCCACTTTTTTGAAAACACGCGTTATATTTAATACCAATCTGCTTGGATATGGGATCTATTTTAACGATAAGAAAATTGCTCTATAACTAGGCAAAATTTTTGATATCTAGTTGTTCTAAATGAAAAATTTTTAACAACGTTATAGGGTGATTTAA
>NZ_JACJEZ010000039.1:0-50096 GCF_014164365.1 Pseudoalteromonas sp. SG43-6 | reverse complement strand
GTTGGTCAGGAAAGTCACGAGATTGGTCAATGATAAACGAAGTAAATTTGAATCCTGAGAAAAAAGAAGAAATGCGGGCGGCATAAAATTTAACTTGAGGCGACAACTAACTTGAAAAACTCCGAAGTTGAGGATTTCAACTTTGAAAATAACAAGAGAATTATTATTTTTATAATTAAGTTGCTGAAACTAAATATAAAGTCCACAACTTATCTTATATTCAATACTAATAGCGATTACGTACAAGTCCAGTAATATTTCATTGTCAGGCGTATATGAACAATTTAATGCCGTTAATAAATAGAATATCAGTTCGTTTATTAGACTAAAGTCTATAAGTTAATTTTCTTCACCTGTCGGGTTTAGTTTTATCGTTTGTCGAAATTGAGCCAACACTCTAAAGTTCAGTTGTCGGCAACCCAGACGATATGACACGACTCAAACCAAATAGGAATATAATCATGAAACGTTCACTAATCAAAACCATCGCACTTGGCTCATTATTTACTTGCTCAGCGGCTGTTATGGCTGATCAAAGTGATTACAAATTAATGATTATTGATAATGCGGCAGCGTCTCAGCCAGTAGAACAATCATTTAATAACTGCGCATTAAATGTGAAATCAAAAAATTATGCACAAGCAGATGAAATTTGTACCAAAGCAATTGCATTGCTAAAGCAAAGTAATGGTCCACGTATGAAAGTTCGCGCGCTAACATCATTTGCTTTAAGCAACCGTGGCGTGTCCCGCATGTTGGCAAAAAATGATACGGCTGGTCTTTCTGATTTATACGAAGCCGCACAAATCGCGGATAGCGAAATGGTGTCTCATAACCTGACGCGCGCTAAAGAATACCTTTCTTTATAATTGTTTTTATAAACGATTAAAGACAAAACCACGTTAGGCTAAGCCAACGTGGTTTTTTGTTTTTTAAAGTGTTTCTCTTCTGAGCCAACCGTAAAACTCACTTATATGTTATTACTTATACAATTAGAGAAATTATATTTCTTCTTGGTATTTTAAAACCTGCATTTTGTTCCTGTTACCTTGTATAATACTCGGCTTAACAGGTGTAAACCATTTTTACACTTATTACCAACCCCCCAATATTAAAACAATATAAGTAGATTTTATGATTTTTTACCTTATTGGGATAACGATACTCATCATTATTTTGTGCGCTGCTTTGTATATGATTTACAGTAACATGCATAAAAATAGGATTAATAAATCTAAAGAATACAATGTGTTATTTGATAAAGACACGATTGTAGATGAGTTAATTACCCAGCTAACAGAAAAGAATAAAACCCAAGAAACCGAAAATGAAGTGCTTAAAAGCAAAGAAGATATTTTAACAACTTTCATCGAGTTGCATCGCTCTGGTAGTTTTTGCGGGCAACTAAGTGAGCAAGAAATTATTTACTTTGTTAAGAAAAAATTAGATATGGAGAGTAATAAAAATGGATAGTCAGCAAGCTGTAACCCCTCAAGGCAATAAGAGTTCTTTTATAAGTCGATTTGGTCGTCGTAATGTTATTTTAGTGAGTGCTATTTTTATAGTATTAGCTGTAATTGCTACGCTTATGTCGCAAGTTATTTCATGGAATGAAGCTGATGAACGTTTAGTTCATCAATCGGCATTTACGGGTAACTTAACTGTTATCGATCAGGCTGGACCTTATTTAAAAGCTTTTGGTTCTACATCTGCTTATAAAAAAGTTATTTCAATTAACTTTACTGGCGACAGTAGTGCTACAGCAAGCGCCATTGTGCCGCTAATTCCGATTCGATTTTTAGATACAACAACAGGCGGTGCAAGAGGGGTGTCGCGATTTAGGTTACCTGGTAATGTGCCTGCTGGTGAATCTGGTTCTTTACGTGGATTACTTAAGATCCATGAAGAGTTTGGTTCGCAAGAAACCTTGATCTCAAACTTATTAATGCGCGCTACCACTGAAAATGTAAAGGCATCTGCGCGGATGATGTCTGTAGAGCAGCATTATTCTGGTGGTAATGGTCAATTAAGCCAAGATTTTGCAGATCAACTTACTAATGGTATTTTTGTGACTGAACAAATTATTAGTAGCGGTGAACGTGATAAAACGGATGAGCTAAATAATTTGAGTAAACAGCAACGTGTCACGATCAATATCAAAAAGGATTCAGAAGGTAATGCATTACGTAATGCGCCTATTTTAGGTGCGTATGGTATTACAGTGGTTGACGCCAGTATTATTGATATTGACTATGAAAGTAAGGTTAATGCAAGACTTGAGGCACAAAAGCAAGCGGCTGCTGATGAAGCTTTAGCAAGACAGAATTTAAAAAAAGCTGAACAACAAGCCCGTACTGAAGTTGCTCTAGGTGAACAAGCGATTGCTAAACAGCGCGCAGAATCAGAAAAGTTAAAAATCAAAGAACAAATTGATGCTGAACGAGTAAAAGCGAATGCAATTATTTCTGCGCAGCAACGCGTAGCGGTGAAAGCTGAATTGGCTAAAGAGCAAGCAGAGATCTTAAAACAGCAGCGCTTAGAAGCGATGGGGATGGATGTACTTGCCGAAGCGCGTCAACGGGCTAAATCGGCAGCCCTTGATCCTAAGTATGTGTTTGATGAAACACTAAAAGCTGAAGTTAAAATTCAAACTGCTTTATTCACCAGTTTAGGTAATAGTCGTTTAGTGCCTGAAATTGTAATAGGTGCCGGGCAGGGCGAGCAAAGCAATGGCTCTGAGTTTATGCGCATACTTGCAGCGGATGCAGCATTGAGCTTACAAAAGCGTTTAGATAAAGATAAAAAAACAAAGTAGAACAGTAAATTGTATTTAATAGCCCTAGTCAACTAGGGCTTTTTTATGTGATTAGCCTTAGTAAACTATAGGCTAACGTATTGATTTAATATTTAAAACTTTGGACATAAAGCGTGATCAAAGCCTTTTTCAGTTAATAAAAAAGTCGCGCTTGGGGTAGCAAAAATATAGCCTTCGTAGTTAAGAAACGCAATTGTGCCTTTAACTGATTCGATTTGCTCTGCTGATGCACTTTCTATAATAGCTTTCGGATCTAAATTGACTGGTGTTGGAAACTGCTGATAAAGCTGCTTAAAAATTAAGGTGGCGATAGTTTTAAAGGTGTCGTTATTTTTCATTTTTTTGCTCTTTGGTGTTTATGTGTGCTGCTAATGCATTATTGTAACTCTTTCTATTTAAAGAGTAACTGCCACACTTACTTGTTTATCCTAAAATAATACGCGGTTAAATAGCGATAGAGTTGTAGGTAACCCATCGCTATATATCATGAGCTGGTGCTGTATTACTTGTTATTTACAAGGTTCAGGAATGCGTTTTGGGGTAACAATTCGTGGCAGTAATAAGCCGATGATCACAACAATAATGCCAATTAATTGTAGTTCTGTAATTGGTTGGCCCATCAAAAATGCTGTTAACATGGCAAATACCGGAACGAAGTTAAAAAATAACGACGCATTCGCTGAGCCAAGTTGGCGTATGCCATTCAGCCACAGAAGATAGCCGGCAACAGTTCCAAATAAGCCAATATAAATAACATCGAAAATACCTACCATTGAGCTATTACTGAGTTCGCTAAGCGGGTGTACATTGGCGGTCACTAAACACATTAAGCCAATGATTGTTGCACCACTTAGCATACTAACAAAAGTATAAGGCAATACAGGCATGTACTGATTGATACCTTGGCTAAAGTAAGTGTATGAACTCCAAGCTAACATACCTAAAAAGATCATTTTGTCGCCGGCATTGATTTGCATATTCAAAAGCACGGCTAAGTCGCCATTGGTGATAACTAATAATACACCTGATAGGCTAACGATTAAGCTAAAACATTGTGCTGCAGTAGGCATTGAGCGCTTTGCAACTGAGCTTATTAATGAGGTTGAAAGTGGGCTCAGCGCCATTATTAACGAGCCGTTTGCGGCACTGGTATGTTCCAGCCCGGTAAATAAACCTAGGTTTAAGCCACCTACGCCAACAGCACTAACAATAATCACCCAAGCCCATTGGTTGAACGTTAAACTCGGTTTTGCACTGTTAATTATTTTTAAGTAGATAGCCAAGCAGGTTGCGGCAATACTAAAGCGCCAAAATACTAAAGTCAGTGCGTGTACTTGATTTAATGCATGTTTACCAATAGGAAAACAACTTCCCCAAAAAAATGCACATAATAACAAGAGTAAAATAGCCTTTGTGTTGGCTGAGAAGTTCATCAGCAATCCAGAGATGTTGAAAAGTTGCGGCAAGTGTATTACTTTCCATAATGTGGATAAACAAGCAAAAATAAGAGGGTAGATTCCAAAAATGAAATATAGATATTCACTAGACGATTTACGCTATTTTTGTATTGTTGCCCATTTAAAAAGTTTTAAAGATGCTGCACTGGCTTTATCAGTGCCTTTATCAACATTGAGCCGTCGTATTCGACAACTTGAAGATGATTTACAGCTTAGATTGTTAAACCGTGATGCTCATCGCGTATCGCTGACCCATATGGGGGAGCTGTATTACCAACGTTCGAGTGCATTGTTTGCTGAGTTAGATGGCATTAATGATGATCTTCATATCGAGAAGAATCAACCGAAAGGTAAGATCATAATCAGTGCACCTATTAATGCCGGCTCGCAATTTTTAAGGGATATTTTTTATGATTTTTTACTGCAATATCCTGAGATCCAACTAGATATTAGGCTCTCGAATACTTTAATTGATATTGAAGCGCAAGCAATGGATGTGGTGTTTAGGGTGGGTAATACGGTGGTTGATAATTGGATTGCGAGGCCACTAAAAGATATTCACTTTATTTTGTGCAGTAATTCGCAGACGGTGGCCGACAGTGTTAAGCATCCCACTGATTTATGTGCAAAAAGCGCTGTGATTTGCCAGCCGATGTCTATTTGGCAATTAGTAAATAAACAAAATGATGACGCTTATGATTTTCAACCCAGTAAGGGCATTCGTTTAGAGCTTGATGAAATTCAAATGCTCACACACGCGGTTAAAAAAGGCTTAGGGGTTGGTTATATTCCTGACTATTATGCATTACCAATGATAGCTCAAGGTGAGCTTCAGCATGTTTTGCCTGATTGGCAAAGCAAGGCACGCACTTTATTTATGTTATATCGGGATCGTGACCATATACCATTGCGCGTCAGATTATTCATCGAATATGTGCTAGCTAGATTTGAGCAAGGTTAGTATGCTTTTTTATTACTTTTCTGAACTGTTGGGCAAGTGAAATACAGCCTGTTTAGTTATTAATAGCGCCGGACTACAAATTTAAGTACCTGTATATTAAAAGGAGATATTAAATATGCAAACCAATTTAGTGGTTGAACGGTTTAAGCAGCAGGGTTTTGTAAAAATTAAACAAGTACTTAAACCAAGTGTAATCACAAAACTGCAGCACTTTTGTGATGAGCTGGTTGCTCAAGCACAGTCACACTATGTAGCCGGTTTACCATTGGATAATATTGCTGTTATGCAAACTGCAGATGAGCCTTTTGTTTATCGCGTTAATGAGCTTTTTCAATTTCAGCCACAATTTGCTCAACTGCTAGCGCAAACCGAACTAATGAGTTACGTTGAAGCGATTATCGGCGAAGCTGTTTTGCCTAGCTATGAGTCACTTGTGATAAAAAATTCATTAGATGCACGCGGATTTGATTGGCACCGCGATATGTCGGTGAGGACTCAAGAGCCTATTTTTACCGTGGGGGTGTATTTAGATGATGCAATAGCGCAGCAAGGGGCGTTAACAGTGATCCCGCAGTCTCATTGTAGCCAAGCAAGTGTGTGTGATTTAAAGCGCCAGCTATCCATTGCACAATTACAAAGTGTGGATATTACGGCCAATGCAGGTGATGTGGTAATTCACCATGTAAACACGGTTCATGCATCAGGAAGACAGAAAGGTTCAGCTATACGTAGAACGATCTATTTTGAGTTCAGAGCAGTATCACATTTTATTGATAATCCGTGCTTTCCTAGTGAGTGGATCGAAAAGCGTCAAGCGTTAATGGCTAACCTCAACGCGCTTAATTCAGCTGATATGCCTAATAATGTGCAGCTACCCAATGATTTGTATGTAACTCAAGTACGAATAGAGCCGGCGGAATATTGTATTGAGTTTGCCAGTTAACAGTATCAACATAGATATTTACATGTGTGTAAAGCCAGCCTAAATATATAAATTTGCTCTGAACTAATACAGCCAATACAAGTTAAGCGACTACGATACAATTACGACCTTGTGCTTTTGCCTCATAGAGTGCTTTATCTGCGCGATTAAAAATAACTGAACTCGAGTCATCTGCCTGATAACATGTTACCCCAAAGCTTGCGGTCACTTTAGGTAAGCTCACTTCATCTAATTCGCTAATATACACTCGTAATCGCTCTGCAAGTTGATGGGCTTGTTGCTTATCTTGTGTGGGGGAAATAATTGCAAACTCTTCGCCACCGATACGAAACAGCATATCCATGGTGCGTATTTGTGGCTGTAATTGTGTCGCAAGATGTTTTAATAACTTATCACCTATTTGATGGCCAAATTGGTCGTTAACTTGTTTAAAGTGATCAATATCCAATATTATTAAAGCAAATAGATATTCGCTTCGTGCTGCCATATTGATCTGGTTTTCTATTTGTTCTTCCCACTTGTGTCGGTTAAATACACCGGTTAAACGATCTTGGGTTGCTAATATTATTAATTGTTTTTCAATTTCCTCACGGCTAGTCATTTCCTGATTCAAACGTGATATAACAATTTTTATATCGTGTTCTAATGCTGCAAGCTCATCTTTAGTTTTGATCTTTTTTTGAAGTTCCAAAGGTAACTCATGGTGTTCAACAGAAGAGTTTAATGTTTCGATATTAGATTGGATGCGTTGAATACGACGTAAAATAATTTGAATAATAAAGGTCGTTAACAGCAAGCCGAGAATGATGGCGCATATACCAAGTAAGCTGCTGACAAATAGAAAGTCTTTTTCGTGCTGATCTGTGTAATACGCATCATCAGAGGTTAATTTATTTAATTGCGCTATTATTTGCTTTTCTGCACTTTCTAGCTCAGTTGCCATTGTTTCGACTTGCAACCGCGCTTGCTCAGTAAGTTGATTTTGTTGGTAAACATTTTCTAAATAGTTTTCGAACTCGTCACTTTTTTGCGTATAGTTTTCAATTGTGGTGGCCACTTTTTGATGTGCTTCAGGCTGTAATATGACTTCTTTTAATGCTAATGAGTGATTAATCATTGCTACCGCTTTATCGAGCAATTGTTTTATTTTTTGTTTTTCAAAAGCAAATTGTTGATGTGGGTTGAGCGGCTTATCATCAATTTTGTTTTTTAGTTGAAATTGCTCAAATTGCAGGTGTTGTTCAAGCTCTATGAATTCCACTTGTTGCATTAACTGACTTAACGGAATATCCAGAAAAGCCACTACGCGCATTTCACGCTCTATTTGATTTACTTTATAGGCCGAAAAAACAATAACACAAAACAAAAACGTTAATAAAAAAACAAATAATCCACCAATTTTTTGCTTTATTGACGCATTGTACCAGTTGAATACCGACATAAAGTTCCTCACTGCTTAATAGTCCCTCAAGTATAGTTTAAAAAGCGCGTAATCTAGCTTATTCAGTATGACCACAGCAAGCATTAATTATTCTGATCTGTTGATGATAAATCTATCTCTGGCTGGAGAGTAAAACGAATATTGATTTTTAATCAACATGTTATTAAATATTTAAACCAAAGCTCAAGCTAACTATATATTTGGTAAAGGGTTATGGAGCTCTACAAGTCATTTTGGCTGGCACTGTAACTGTGCGGTAATTAATCTTCACCAGACAGTTACATATAAAAATGACATTAAACAGTAAATTTAACGATCAATTGATTTAATTGCGTTGCTAAACGGGCGATATCCTCACTCGAACTCTTAGTTTGACTTGCTGCAACTGAGTTTTCTTGAGAAATAGTTTTCACATTCACGATATTTTGATTAATGCTTTCGGCGACAGAGCTTTGTTGCTCTGCGGCGCTGGCTATTTGTATATTCATGTCGTTTATGATTGAAATACTATTTGTAATTGACTCAAGTGCTGCACTGGCTTTTTCAGATTGAGTAACACATACTAAGGCATTTTCTTTACCTATACCCATTGTTGCCACTGTGCTATTTGTGCCAGTTTGTAGTTGTTTGATTATATTATGTATTTCACCCGTTGAATTTTGCGTTCTAGATGCTAGTGAACGAACTTCATCGGCAACAACTGCAAAGCCTCTACCTTGCTCACCAGCTCTGGCAGCTTCAATAGCAGCATTTAAGGCTAATAAGTTAGTTTGCTCGGCAATCGCTTTGATCACATCTAATATCGTGCTAATGCTCTCAACAGATTGTTGCACACCGCTTAACTCGGACGATGAATCATTAATATTACTTGAAAGTTTATTTATTGAGGAAATAGTTTCTTTGACAACTTGGTAACCCAATACGGCTTCGTTACTTGCAGTATTTGCTGCATCGGCTGCTTGAGCTGCGTTATTAGCTACATCACGCACAGTTATGGTCATCTCATTCATAGCGGTTGCAACCATATCTGTTTCAGATTCTTGATTGCGGATCCCTTGCGAGGTTTGATCTGTTACCGCAGCAAGCTCTTGTGAAGCAGACTCAAGCTCTTTACTTGCATTTGTAATTGTAGAGATCATTGTTTTTAAATTATTTGCTGTATTGCTAATAGCATTAAGTAACAGGCCTGTTTCGTCGTTTGCAGTGTTTTGTATATTTATATTAAGTTGACCTTTTGCTAGCTGATTTGCAGCTGCTACTGCTTCATGAATTGGCTTGGTAATAATACGGGATAACATCATTGCAGCCGCAATACCGATAACGATAGCAAGCATCGATATTGATAATAAAAAATAGAAGCTATAACTAATCGCCTCTTTTAATTCAGTGCCAAGAGCGGTTTGCTTACTCAGCATTTCCAACTTAATGTCTTCAATTAGATTCGCGACTTTTGGGCCAATCATATCTAAGGTATTTTGTGAAATATCGTTCTGCTTAATTAACTGCTCATTAAGTTCTTTAAGGTGATTAATATATGAGTTATAGCTTTGCATCGCTTTTTTAAGAGATGCTCTTCTTTGCGGATTTTGTAGATTGCTATCGAGCGTGTCTAACTCGCCTTTTAGATCGTTGACTAAAAAGTTCATTGCAGCTTGGTAGTCTTTGTTGTTAACCGACCCAATAAACTTAAGTACAAAAATACGGCCAGTTAGCATTGAACTTAGTGCACTTGCGCCCTGATACGAAGAGGTCAGGCTGTTATCAGTAAACGCCGTGTCGGTAATTGAATCTAATTCACGGCGCACATCTTCACCGTATTGACTGAGGGCAGGTATACGTTTTTTTTGTATATCATCCATTAATACTACAACGCTCTCAAACGCCTGATTATATTCTTTTATCAACTGTAATATTTGGTCAATTACAGCATTCATTTTGGGGTCGCTGATATCGTTTTTACTATCTGTAGTAAATTGCATTGTGGCATTAAAGCGCTCTTTAAAGCTTTTTACTGACTCGGAATCCTTATTGCGCAGAAATTTAGAGGCTGACATTCGCATCATCAGCATATTGGCCTGAATTCTACCTGCTAGAGTAGTGACTTGCGTTATTTTTTGGTATTCACCTGTTTCTGAACTGGCTTTTTGTAATGCTGCCATGCTGATGCCAACGACGACTAACAACAAACAAAGTACAGTTGCAAAGCCAACACCTATTTTTTTCCCTAAGTTTAAATTTTTGAACATTGATAATCACACCTTCTAGTTGGGGTTAAGCATATTATATTCTTAACAGTGAAGACTGGGACGCTGTTAAGAACACAATATGAACCATTAATATAATTTGAACTGTGGATAATAAATCTATTTCCAGCAGCTATTTCCAGCAGCTATTTCCAGCGTTCGATTTATTTAATAATCAAATACTTATATCTTAAATTCGTTTTATTATCACTGGAAGTCTATGGATGGAAAGGTGAAATATAAGTTTATAAAATAAGAACAAACTGTTAGTTAAAATGTTAACCAGAGTTCAGGTTGATATAGAAAAACTAATTTCCTTTGTAGATTAGCAGAGGAGCTAAAGTAATCATATAGTATTATATTACATTTATATGGTTTTTAATAACCGTTATGCTTACTCTTAAAGGTGTAGTTGCAAGGTTGTAGTGTTAAAAATGTGAAATTATCAGAAAGTAATCTTCAAGATGTTATTTTTAACAGCTAGAATTCAGTGGTGCGTTCATCAAAAGGTTTAGATTAAGCAGGTAGAGATTCAAGCAGGATAGTTAACTGTTTACTTCACTCATACTGAGTGAAGTAATAATCATAATTACTGTACTAATACGTGTGTGAGGGCTATATCAATGGCAACCACGACCAGCAAAACAGCCATGACTAAGTTAATTATTTTAAAGTATTTTGAGTTTGTCATATGTTTACCAATAGCATGGCCAGCTAATGAGTAACTCGCAGGAGCGCCAAACGCTAGTAATGCGAGGATACATGACCAAACGATGACTGCCATGCCTGATATATCCGCTGCTGGAAATTGAATGGTGGTGATGGGTAATGTCGCAGCCAGTGCTTTGGGATTAAGTAGCTGCATCCATAAGCCGTTACTAAATGACAGCGATTTTGTAGTGGTTTTTTGATTGTTAAAATTGACCTGTGTTTTAGCAATTCTAACCGCGATATATAGTATATATAAACAACCTGCAAAGCTTAAAACTGGTAATATTTTCGCCGGGATCAACTCTATACCCACATAGCCTAGTAATATAAATAAGATTAGCATCGCGGTGGCTACACCTGAGAAAAAGCCTAAATGTGCCGTGGTTTTATTATTGATGCCACTTTGTAAACCGAGCAGATTGATGGGTCCAGGGGTGTACATTATACCTATTGCATAAGCGAATATTTCTAACATTTTGATCCCTTATTGTTTAGAGCGAAAGTTGTAATTGGTATTGTTTAGGAGTTAAACCATAAATACGCTTGAAATGGCGATTTAAATGGCTGTTATCGGCAAAGCCCGAATCTAATGCGACCTGAGATGCTCGTGCGCCTGATTCGATATATTTTCGGGCCATATTTATCCGACAGTTCACCACATATTGATAAGGCGTTAGGCCAAACTGCTTATTAAACAGCCTAATGAAATGATATTTCGACATAGTAGCGACACCAGCGATATCATCAATTGAGATGTCATGACCTAAGTTCGCCATAATGTAGTCTTTTGCTTTAAGTAATAAAGTGTCTTTTCTTGAACTGAGCCCCAGCGGCTCTATGGCGCAGCCTGTCTGTTTGATGATTGAATGAGCAATATTAAACAGCGTGTTTTCGGTATCAATGGTTGTGTAATTGTTACCACTGATAAGTTGTTTGAGCGCTAAAATCTGCTGTGCTAATTGTGGGTCTGCCAGCAAAGGTGTAGCGACTCTTGGCGTTGCATGTTTGGTGTAACCCAATGCTTTAAACATTGGTTCAAATTCATTTGGGTGTACATAGAGCATAACGTATTCAAGATGTTCTGTTAAACCTGAGTGACCATCGTGAACGTCTTCTGGGTTAAATACTATTACTCCGCCAGTTGGACTTTTGTAAAAGGCTCTTTGACTAAAAAAATCTTGCCGACCTTTTAAGGTAACACCCAGTGAGTACTCTTCATGGGCATGTTTTGAGTAGCTAAAGTCGGTCATCTTCGCATCAAGCAAAGTAAACTGGTTTAATGTTTTATCGTTGATGTACTGAAATTGATTCATTTGCTTCGCACTCTTCGCTAATCACCTATTGCTTGAGTATAAGCAGATTGAAATATAAAAACTTGAACAAAATTGCGCGATTTAGCTATTCAAGCAGCTATAGTATATCTATTAAAAATATGGGCATTCTTGCTGATCAAATAGCTCACTAATTGCGTTAAAGTAAATTCATGGAGGCAAAAGGTAGAGCAATGCAAGAGCAATTGCAGAGAACAACTATACGTCATAATTTTTGCCCTGTTATTGAGTTATTTTCGTGAAGCTATAAGGTCAATAATTTAATGCAATTAATATTAACAGAGCGAGGAAGCTGTTTTATTAGACTAAAGTCTATAAGTTAATTTTCTTCACCTATTAGGTTTATTTTTATCGTTTGTTGAAATTGAGCTAACACTCTAAAGTTCAATTGTAGGCACCAGATACGACACGATTTAGGCAAATAATCAAATAGGAATATAATCATGAAACGTACACTTATCAAAACTATTGCTCTTAGCTCACTATTAACATGTTCAGCTGTTGCTCTGGCTGATCAAAGTGATTACAAATTAATGGTTATTGAGACAGCAACAGCGCCACAGCCAGTTGAACAATCATTTAATAATTGCGCACTAAACGTTAAATCAAAAAATTACGCGCAAGCAGAAACTATTTGTACTAAAGCGATTGCGTTGCTAAAACAAAGCGAAGGCCCAAAAATGAAATTACGTGAATTAACATCGTTTGCATTAAGTAATCGCGGTGTATCACGTATGATGGCTAAAAATGATACCGCTGGTCTTTCAGATTTATATGAAGCTGCACAAATGGCTGATAGCGCGATGGTATCGCATAACCTTACTCGTGCTAAAGAATACCTATCGTTATAAATTAGGCCTTATTACTTGAATTAAAGCCCCATACTGTTAACTCAGCATGGGGTTTTTGCGTTATTAGGCTATGGCTTATCCTGCCACAGGGGTATTGTCAGTGGAGATGCCTTTAAGGCTTTTGATCAGCATATAAATACAGGTGGTGAATAAACAACCGCCTAAATACAACATAATGCCGTTAGCTGAAGCAAATAAGTTGGCAGCAAGCAAAGGCCCAAAGACCGAGCCAAAGCTGTAACTCAGTAACATAATTTCCGTTGCTGAGACTATTTTTTCGATTGGCAATGCGTCACAGGCTAAGGTGATGGCAATGGGGTAGAGTGCAAAACTTGCAGCCCCTAAAATAAAGTAACTGGCCATCAATACGTTGAAGTGTACAGCTTGCATAATACCAACTACACCCATCGCGCCAAATAAACAAAATAATGCCATTAATAAGCTTTTTGCCATTCGTGTTGATAAATAACTCACCAACGGCTGTACTAACATACCGCCTAAAATAATCACCGCCATCAAGGTGCCAGTAAAAGCGGCCTGCTCACTTTGGGCAGCGATATATACTGGCATTAAACCGTATATTGGGCCAAGTACTAATCCTGATACCAAACAGCCTAAAATTGCTGGGCGACTGAGCTTTTTTAACTCAGTTAATTGTAGCTTTTGCGAGTGCTGACTTTGCGGTTGCCCTGATTTAATCAGCAGCGGTGCTAACATCGCTAAAAATAATAGAGCAATAACAAACAAATAGGGGAGTGGGCCACTGGTGCCAAGCGGATCGATAGCTAGTTGGCCAACGGCGCTGCCACCGTACAGGGATGTCATATACAGGCCTAATCGTTTAGCTCGTGCTTTGGCAGTGTCAGTCATTAGTAACCAAGATTCAACCACCACAAATACCCCAGCTACGGCGATACCAGCTACAAAGCGGGCTAAAAGCCACACGTTGGCATTAGGTAAAATAAGCTGTGCTGCAACACTGAAAATTAATAACCCCAGAAATGCCAGAAAAGCATGACGGTGGCCTACTCTTGCAACAATACGCTCAATAAAAAAAGCACCAATTAATAAGCCAAGATAAAAGACACTAGCTAACCAAGAGGCAAGTTCATTATCAAGCCCAAAGGCGCTCAATGATAAAGGAATTAGACTCATTAAAAAGCCTGAGGCAATAGCAAAAAAAGACAAACCAATAACAGGTGCAAGTGGGTTATTTGGTTTATGACCGGCAGCGAGCTCAACCATTAAAGAATCCGATTTAAAGGGCATAAATAATTGCGTTGGAGTGTTTTAATAGCTGGCAATTATTTTTGGTTGGTTAATTTTGCGGCGAATTTAATCCGATTTTGAACACAAGTAAAGTTATATTTGAATATTTACTCAACATTTTATTTAGAACACTTAGTTAGGTAAATAAACCGGTTATTTACGTCATTTTGGTATCATTTTTTTAGCGAAATTGTTTAAAATTTGTAGTTGTTTTATCAATCTAAATAATAACTTGGTATGCTGTGTTTTTATTTTTCATCAAGAGGCAGTAGTAAAAATGAACCAGCTAACAATCGCTTTAGTCGGGCTTGGGGATATAGCACAAAAAGCATATTTACCTATTGCCACGCAACATGCACAGATCGATCCTATTTTTTGTACACGAAACCTGACAACATTAACGCAGTTAGCGAAGCAGTATCGGGTTCAAAAGTGCTTTACAGATTACCAAGCGGTACTGGCGTGTAAGCCCGATGGGGTGATGATCCACACTAATACTGAGTCTCATTTTACGTTTGCGAAGCAGGCACTTGAACAAAAAATCGCTACGTTTGTGGATAAGCCATTAGCGTATAGTTTTAGTGAGGTAAGTGAACTTATTGCGTTAGCAACTAAACATAACACGCCATTATTTTTAGGTTTTAATCGTCGCTTTTTACCAATTATGGCCGATATTGCAAAGCCACAAATACGCCATCTTAAATGGCAAAAAAACCGCTTAAATTTACCAGCACAGCCGCGCACTTTTATTTTTGATGACTTCATCCATGTGGTTGATAGTTTATGCCATTTTGCAAATGTAGAGCGTTTTGATCAACTTAACCAGTTACAGGTGTTTTCACAGCTAGATCCACAAGGCTTATTGGCAGCAATACATGTTAGTTTTGAGTTTCAGGGGCGGTTATTTCAAGGCGCTATGGATAGATTAAGTGGCTGTAATGAAGAAGTGGTTGAAATAACCGGTTTGAATGAAAAGTGGCGGTTTGAATCGCTAACCAATATGACCTCTATGGTCAATGGAATACAGCAGAGCGCGATGCAAAATGATTGGCAAGCAACACTATATAAACGGGGCTTTGAGTCAATGCTAGAGGCATGGCTAACGGCGGTTACAACGCAGCAGGTAGACCAATTACAGCTTAAAAAAGATAGTTTAACACATGAGTTGTGTGAGTGGCTGGTTGCACACGTATCAAACAATAATGAACTATTTCACTGTTAAACTATTTCAAGGAAGCTGTAATGAAAGTGATGAAGTACATGGGACTAACGTTCTTTACAGTCCTTGTTATTGGGCTGCTCATACCTGAAAAAATAGTGATCCCAGTCAAAGGTGCAACAGCAAATGATTGGCATCATAATACCTTTTGGTATGGCCCTTGGGGTAAATCAGGTGTACACAAAGGGATAGATATTTTTGGCAAAAAACACACGGCAGTGGTTGCTTCGGTAAGTGGTGTGGTGCTGTATTCAGGTGAGCTAAAGCGCGGTGGTAAAGTGGTGGCATTACTTGGGCCTAAGTGGCGACTGCATTACTTTGCCCACTTAGAAAGTTATTCGGTAAGTGCAGGAGACTATGTTGCAGTCAGTGAGCTGATTGGTAGCTTAGGAGACACGGGGAATGCGGCAGGTAAACAACCTCACGTACATTACTCTATTTTATCGCTACTGCCGTACCCATGGTTAATGACCGCGCAAAGCCAAGGCTGGAAGAAAATGTTCTTTTTAAATCCAGATGAAAAACTACGCTAAAATAATTGCCGTTATTTTCACACTTATCCAGCTGATTAACTTAAAATACCGGTAATTCACTCTTTTTATTTAGGAATTCAGCAGTAATGAATTCTATTGCAGTTAGCCTGTTTGGCAGGATGTTTTCTAATAAAGCCATGTTGGCGTTTGATCACCATATGTTGACTATTCTCCAAGGTAACTCAACTAGACAAATAAGTTGGAGTGATTTGGAGGCACCGCCGTCGTTTGCTTTCGGCTTGTTTGGTCAAACGATTTCTTTTGTTACGGCACAACAAAATCATACATTTTCGCTGCTGGCATATGGTGCTCACCGTAAATTTAAAACTGAATTTGAACGCTATTGGGTGAACGCTAATGAAGCTAAGCTTGACACTTTTCTTAATAAAATAACAAAACTGGTCAAGCAGCGATATTTACGCCAGTCTTATGTTAGTCGTATTCAGCGGTTGGCACAGCAAGAGCATGATCGTTGGTTGCCGTGGATAAAAATCAGCCCCGCATTTGTTTTAGTGGATAAAAAAATAAACGTATTAGAGCAATATGCAAACTGGGATGCTGCACTTACCCAGTATCTACAACAAAAATACGTTACTAAGCAACTTAACCTACACCACGCTTTTTTTGACCGTGTTGAAGCAAATCCATTAACACTAGGTCAAAGACGTGCTTGTGTGATTGATGACGATAATAACTTGTTATTGGCTGGCGCAGGCACCGGTAAAACCAGTGTTATGATTGGCAGGGCTGGGTTTTTAGTGCAAAGTCAGCAGGCAAGTTACAGTGATATTTTATTGCTGGCCTATGGTCGCAAAGCTGCTGATGAAATGGATCAACGGATCGAAAATAAGCTCGCCACCGATAAAATAAAAGCCGCTACTTTTCATAGTGTCGGACTGGCGATTATCTCACAAGTTGAACGTGCTAAACCGACTATGAGTGTATTTGCAGAAGACGAAAAAGCGAAAGCAAAATGGGTGCAGCAGTGCTTTGAATCATTGATTGAAAACAGTGCCGAGTATCGTCATCTGGTTTTAGATTATTTTAGTAAATACTATTATGTTGAAAAAAATGAATTTGATTTTAAAACATTGGGTGACTATTACAGCTACTTAAATGATAACGATATCCGTAGCCTAAAAGGCGACAAGGTAAAAAGCTTTGGTGAGTTATATATAGCTAATTGGCTGTTTTATCACGGCATAGATTATCAATACGAAGCGCCTTATAAAGTTGACGTAAAAACCATTGAACGCAGACAGTACAAGCCTGATTTTTATTTACCTGAGTACGATATTTACATTGAATATTACGGCATCGATGACGCTGGCAATACTGCGCCTTACATTGATAAAGCGCAATACCATAGCGAAATTGATTGGAAAAATACCACTCATGCCAGTAATAACACTCACTGTATAGCTTTGACTTATGGGCAACATAAACAAGGTAAGCTGTTAAACGAACTTGAACAAGCGCTTTTAAGTGCGAGCGTGAAAACACAGATATTGCCCTTAGAATCACTGCTCGAAAGCTTAAAAGAAACTGGCAGGATCACCGTATTAGCTGCGTTATTTAGTCAATTGCTGAGTTTATATAAGGCGGCTTATTTAACTGATGCTGATGAAGTTGATGTCATTAAACGCTCCCTTGACGCCAAACAAACAACCCAAGCGTTGGCGCTATTAAAACCAATTTTATCTAACTACAACGCTCACTTGCAGCAGCGCGGTGAAATTGACTTTGATGATATGATTATCAAGGCAATCGAGTATGTTGAGTCGGGCAAGTTTAAATCGCCTTGGCGTTATATTATGGTTGATGAATTTCAAGATATATCACAGCCAAGAGCACGATTGGTTAAAGCACTTCGCGATAGCAACAAAGGTAGTTCAGTATTTGCAGTGGGTGACGATTGGCAAGCAATTTACCGATTCAGCGGCGCTGATATTAAGTTGACCACTGAGTTTGCAACGTATTTTGGCTTTACTACGCAAACGGCGCTGGATCTTACGTTTCGTTTTAATAATAAAATTGGTGAAGTTGCCTCAGCATTTATTAGAAAAAATCCCGCGCAGCTTGATAAAACGATTACTTCTTTAACTCAGGTTTCACATCCTAGTGTGTCGTTATTAAGGCGCAGTAGTAATGCGTCTATTGGTTATAAAAATAGTTATTACAGTGACATTCCTGAACTATTAAATGGTGCGATTGATGACATACTCTGCACAATACACAGCAAGGCATGTAAACCCACAACCGTGTATTTTTTAGCGCGATTTTGGTTTCAGCTACCAACAAATACGGATATTAAAACCATGAGTGTTAAATATCCGTTGTTAAAAATTCAGTCGCAGTCTTTTCACGCCTCAAAAGGTAAAGAAGCCGATCATGTTATTATTATCGGATTACAAAAGGGTAAACATGGTTTTCCATCTGAAAAAGTTGCGCCCGCAATTATCGAAGCTTTATTACCAGCGCCAGAAAACTTCGCTTACGCACAAGAGCGACGGTTATTTTACGTTGCACTAACGCGCGCAAAACACCGCGCCTACATCATTGCTGATATGACCAATAGCAGTTGTTTTGTCTCGGAGTTAATTGCTGAACATGACATAGAACTGGATGAATTTACTAGTGATGTTGATCAATTACATATCGCAGATATAAACTGTATGCGCTGTGATAGCGGGGTATTAAAAAAACACAATGGTCGTTTTGGGCCATTCTACGGCTGTTCGTTATTTCCACGTTGTGAGCATAAAGAAAAATCGTGCGAGCAGTGCCAAAGCCCAATGACTCGCAGTCGCTATACAGGGTTTAAATTATGTATAAATACAGCCTGTAACCATCTAGTGCCAACGTGTGATAAATGCGGTGCTGAAATGGTATTACGCAATAGCGCAAAAGGGCAGTTTTGGGGATGCAAAAATTATAAAGGTAATGATCCACTTAGCTGTAAAAATGGCAAAGACAGTAAGTCAATTCAATGGCCCGAGCTTGCTTAACCTATAGACAGATAAGGGCTAAATAGCCCTTATCTATTGTTTAATTTATTGCATCGCAACAGCAAGTTGATGATACAAACCGATACCGATAAGTACGTTAAATGGGAAAGTGATGCCTAGTGAACTGAGCATAGCCAGACCTATATCGGCTTTGGGGATTGCGGCTTTTATAGCGGCAGGCGCTGCAATATAAGATGCGCTGGCCACTAAACTCCCCAAGATAACGATTGAGCCTAACTCAAGCGCTAATAAAGTGCCGACACTGACTCCAATCGCGCCTAATATTAATGGACTGATTATAGCAAATAGTGTCAGTTTCCAGTGATGCCAAGGTATAGGGCGTAATGTTTGCGCTGCCGTTAAACCCATTTCGAGTAAAAATAATGCAAGCACGACTTTAAAACTATTGGTTAATAATCCAGTTACTTGGCTGCCTTGCTGTGTGCCATACATCATACCAATAACAACACCGCCTACGAGGAGAATAACGCTCTTATTGGTTAAGGTTTCATGCCAGAGTGCTTTAAGCGATAAGGTATTATCGGCACTATGTTGTTTATCAAGTCGTCGATAAATTAACAGCCCTACGATAATCGCGGGAAGCTCTAGCATCACTAAATACAGGGTTACTTCAGCACCTACTGCTAGCTGCGCCGATTCAGCATAAGCGAGGGCGACTGCAAATGTCCCCGCGCTTACGGAGCCATAATGGGCGGCGATACTTGCGCTGTTCGCTACCGAAAGTTTTATGACATATTTTAAAATAGGGTAGAGCATTAAAGGTATAAATGCGCCAAGCAGCATCACCGAGCCCATTTCTGGCAATAATTGCCAACTAAGATTGCCGTGTAATACCATGCCGCCTTTTAAGCCTATGGTCAGCATCAGCAGCAAACTTAAGGTCTCGTAAGTTGCTTTTGGAATAACGAGATCAGAGCGTAAAATCCCCGCGACTAAACCCAAAACAAAAAACATTACAACAATATCTGGCACACCTTTCTCCTATTAATTTAAAGTCGCGCTATTGTAGATAAAATCATGCATTGTAAATAATAAAATGATTGATAGTTAGTTATAGGTTATTATCTATGGGCTGATTAATACCAGAGGGGATGTGATAGCGATGGATTTAAGACATATTTCTTTTCGGCTGCTTGAAGTGTTTATGAGTGTAGTAAAAACCGGCTCGATCAGTGAAACCGCACGGCGTTTACACTTAACTCAGCCAACGGTGTCGCTGCAAATTAAACGTTTACAAGAGGCTGTAGATGAGCCGCTGGTGATTATGCAGCAACAAAAACTGCATGTCACAGAAGCCGGGCATGAGTTATTTAGGACTTGCCAACGAGTGTTTGGCCACTTTGATGATTACAACGATTTTTTAGCTGAACTCAAAGGGGGCGAGCGCGGGCGATGTAAAATCGCCATGGTGAATACCGCACAATATATTTTGCCAAAATTACTCGGGCCCTATAGTAATCTGCATCCTCACGTTGAGTTGCCTCTTGAGATTGGCAATAGAGCAGAGGTGTTAGCGCGCTTTGAACGCGGTGAAGATGATATTTATGTATTTAGCCATCCACCGTCACTTGAACATGCAAAGGCGGCACGGTTTTTAAAAAACCCGCTTGAGTTTATTGTGCCTACTGATCATCCATTAGCTAATCAACAACACGTTGAACTTTCTGAGCTAGTGAAATACCGCTTTTTATTAAGGGAGCCTGGCTCTGCAACCCGGATGTTATTTGAGAGCGAACTGCAAAGACGCGGTTTAGTACTGAGCAACAGCGTGCAAATGGCAAGTAATGAGGCTATTCGCGTTGCAGTATCATCAGGAATGGGAATTGGTGTGCTGTCTCGCCATGTGTTGCCAATAGGAGATCATGGCTTCAAAGTATTAACTGTAAGTGATGCAAGCTTAGCAAGTCATTGGTACTTTGTGATCCGCACTGATCGGCATATTGCTCATGCTGCGCGTAGTTTTTTAACATTTGCCCAAGACCACCTTGAACAATACTTAGATGGTCGATGGGTACGTAATGAATTGCATGGGCTGAATCTAAGTTTAGCTGATCAGCAAATTCGTTAGTTGAAAATTCAACCTAGTGAACGAATGATTTTACCGCATTAATTAATATCTGGCGTGGAGTCTCTTAAAACGAGAGTCGGCTGGAATACACGATTAATTGTAATGCCAGGGCGTTTGTAAATGTCTTTAAGTACAAGGTTAGCCGCCATTCTGCCCATCTCTGGGACTGGGTTATCTATAGTTGTTAGAGTTGGGTAAAGGTAATTGGTGAAAATCACGTTATCGTAGCCCATAATGGCGAGATCTTTCGGTAAATTAAAACCGTGTTCTCTGGCGAACTTCATCGCACCTGAGGCCATTTCATCATTGGCACAGACAATTGCGCTAAATTGCGCTTTATTTTCAATAAAATGTTTTAAGCCATCATTGCCGCCGGTTTCTTTAAAGTCGCCAATGTAAAAAAGGCTTTCATCAAAGGCTATATTGTATTCAGCAAGCGCTTTTTTATGTCCTACTAGTCGGTCTGACGCATCAACTTTAAATTGTGGACCCGCAATATAAGCAATATTTTTGTGACCTTTATTGATCATCGTTTTAGTGGCAAGATAACCGCCCAGAACGTTATCAAGACTAATACAGTTGTCTTTAATTTCCTCAACATAACGGCTCATTAAATAAATGGGGATTTTTCCCTTACTAAGTTCAATTAAATATTCGTCCGATACTATTTCCACATGGGCAATTATGGCATCACAGTTACGACTGATTAAAAATTCAAAGCCATTTTTCTCTTTGTCTTCGTCACTGTGCCCTGCGGTAATAATAACATGCTTACCTGCGGCACGAAGTTGCTGCTCTATCGCCGACATCATTTGGCCAAAGAACGGGCCGTCTAGTTCAGAGACTAAAACACCAACACTACTGGTACGACTCGATGCTAAAGAACGGGCAATAGAACTGGGTTGATAGCCAAGTTGCTGCATTGCTTCGAGCACTTTTTTCTTGGTTTTTTTACTTACATAATCATTGTCGTTCAGAACCCTTGATACCGTAGAGAGAGAGACACCTGCAAGTTCTGATACTTGATAAATTGTAGCCATTAATTTCCTAGCGTTATTATTCGCACTTTATAAAAACGTATTGATAATGAAATATAATTTACACATTACTGCGTCTAAAAGCCAAGTCTTCCGTGATTTTCTGCGTCATTGCGGGTGTCAACGGATAGATAAGCATCAAGGCGGCACCTAAAAAAGCAAATGCTGCGGGGATCCAACTCATTAATAGTTGCATGCCAGGTAATGATTGCGTAATGGTTGCTTCGTTCATGCCGTTATAGCCATAGCCTGCCAATACCACTAATACTAATGCCCCAGCGAAACCGCCGCCAGTTTTTTGCACAAACGTCCCTGCTGAATAAATTAAGCCCGTGGCGCGGCGTTTGTTTTTCCACTCAGAATAATCGGCAGCATCCCCTAACATGCTAAAAAACAGGGTAGGCATCATGGCAGCAAAAAACTCAGCTGCACAACCAAAAGTAAATATGGCAACAATGTTGTCAGCAGGCACCCAATAAAATGCTGTGGTTAATAAGCCACTTAATATTAAAGAGATGATAAATAAATTACGTTTGCCTATTAGTTCGGCAAGTTTACCAGTGGCAAGAGCGCCGAAGATAGACACCACTAATAACGCAACGAAGTATTGGCCTGCCATCAGTTCGCTGCCAACCTGATATTTAAAGTAATAAGCAATTACACCATACTTTATACCGTTGAACATCATGGTCAAAAAGCCCATGCCTAATAAAATTAACCAAGGCTTGTTGGTGAGCAAATCAACCATATCACGTTGAGTTCCGGTGAGATTTTGATGATCTTTGTTGAGTAATTTTTTTATCACAACAGTCATCATAGTCATGATAAATGCAAAAAATAGCCCACTGTAGATTTCGCGATAATAAAAGAACAAGGTAGTTGCCAATAATGGCAGAATAATAAAGGGTAAGTTTTTAGTTAAATCTTTGAGCTCTGATTTTAAATTACCACTGGTTGTTTTGTGGGGGATTACCCGCTCTTTGGTGCTAACAAAAGTGATCACCATCAAAACAATTAGTAATGCTGCAAATAAGTACATGGTTAACTGATAACCTTTGGCGTTATCGCCATCGCCAAAATAAGCAACCAGTTCAGGTAAAAAGCCCATCACTAATAAACCGCCTGCAAAGGCTCCGGCAAAGCGAAAACTCGATAGTTTCGTGCGCTCGGTATCGTCTGGACTCATTACTCCCATTAATGCAGAGTAAGGCACGTTACTCACCGTATAAGCTAACGTTAAGCCTATGTAGGTAACGTAGGCGTAAATTAACTTGTTGGTGTCATTGAAATCAGGTGTGGTGAAACACAACACCATGAACAGTCCTAAAAAAGGAGCAGACCATAAAATCCACGGTCTGAATTTACCAAACCGAGTGGTGGTTCTGTCTGCAATCATTCCCATAATGATATCGGTTACACCATCGGATAACCTAACCACCAAAAATAACATAGCTGCGGCCGCAGCCGATATGCCAAATGTGTCAGTGTAAAATACTGCTAGGTAGGCAAGTGCACCTCGCCAAACTAAGTTGGCTCCGGCATCACCCATCGCATAACCGATTTTTTCGTATAAAGGAATTTTGTTCACTGTGTGTTTCTTATTGTTGTTTTTAAAGGAGCACTAGCTAAGTTTACCGGCTAGTAATTAAACTACTATACGCAAGGCCACTGGCTTTTACAGTACGTTGTTGAGTTTGATAATCAACATAAACGATACCAAATCGCTTTGAATAGCCTTCAGCCCATTCAAAGTTATCCATTAAGCTCCATGCAAAGTAGCCATGGATCACCACACCTTGTTCAGCTGCGTTATGCAATGCGTTTAAGTGTTGCTGATAGTAAGCTATGCGATCTGAATCGTTAACTTTACCATCTATCATCTTGTCGGCCATTGCTGCGCCATTTTCAGTAATATAAATCGGTGGTAGGGTGTATTTCTCATTTAACGATACTAATAATTCAGTAAGTGCTTGCGGGTAAATTTCCCAACCAATATCAGTTAATAGGCCTTGATGTGGGCGCTCGTCATAAAAATCATCAGCGCTTGCTTGGTAATGTAAACGCGTATAAAAATTAACGCCAAGGTAATCTAATGGCTGCGCAATAATTTCCATATCACCGGGGTGAATATCTGGACGCTGCTCTGCTGGAAGTTGCTCAATAATATCTGGGTATTTGCCAGTCATTACAGGGCGCATATACCAATGGTTAATATAATCATCAGCAAAGGCTGTGGCTTTAAGATCTGCGTCACTTTGTGTTACCGGGTAACAGGGAGTAAAGTTGAGTACGATACCATTAAGTGTCTGTGGGCTATTTTTAGCCAGCACTTGCATCGCTAAACCATGACCTAGTAATAAGTGATGGGCGGCTTTTCGGCCAAATTCCCGACCGACAATACCTGGGGCATGCACACCAATTTCATAGCCTAAATAAGAGCTGCAAAAAGGTTCATTTAAGGTTGAATATGAATAAACACGATCACCAAACGCTTTGCTAATAAGATCTGTGTAGTGAGCAAATTCATAGGCGGTATTACGATTTAACCAGCCGCCTTGATCTTCTAAATACTGCGGTAGATCCCAGTGATATAAAGTGACAAATACCTTGATGTTGCGGCGTTTAAGTTCATCTAGAAGATCAGTATAAAATTTCACACCTAATGGATTTAAACTACCATCTTGATGCATTACGCGCGGCCAAGAAATTGATAAACGATAGGCATCAACGCCCAGAGAATCTATTAACTCAATATCTTGAGGCCAACGAGTGTAGTGTTCACAGGCGATTAGACCATTTGAGTTATCGGCAATTTTATCGTCTTGAGCACAAAAGGTGTCCCAAATACATGGCAGACGATCTGCTGCACCACCTTCAATTTGAAATGAAGCAGTTGCTACGCCAAAAGTGAAGTCTTTGCTCAGTAGCGGCGAGTGTTTAGGTAAAGATAATTGTTTCATTAATAGAAAACCTCTGCTTTCTTTTTATAGTCCGTGATGCTGTTATTTTTAGCTTTTAAAGCTAACATATCTGAAAGCGCTTCCATATTTAATTTGATTAATGCCAATAGATGGTATTTAATGACTTTAAGGAAGCGCTTCCACATTTAGGTTAGTGACTATTTCTTAACAGGTCAACAGTTAAATTTTAATTTCAATGATGACAAAAAATAGTTCTACCGTTGCTTAGATGAATAAACCGCTTGGTCTCGCTTTTGTAATACAGCAGGTACTTAGAGTCTTTTAAGCAGCAATGAGTTGATAATAGATAGGTATATAAAAATGAAAACACACTTACACACAGCTAAGTTACCTACACTAAGTTTGTTAGCTGGATTAGTTACTCTGGCTGGTTGTTCAGCAAGCGAAAGTAAAGATACGTCTCAAAATAATAGAGCTGTTGAACAAATGCAGCAGCAACAATCGCTAGCTATTTGGCCAAAGCTGAATAATGTGGTTCGAGCTGATCCGCAAATTGAGTCTAAGATTGTTCAGTACTTGCAGACGATGACATTAGAGCAAAAAGTTGCGCAGATGATTCAACCTGAGATCCGCGATATAACGACTGATGATATGCGTAAATATGGTTTTGGCTCGTATTTAAATGGCGGAGGCTCATTTCCGAACGCGAATAAACATGCCACACCACAAGATTGGATTGCACTTGCTGAACAGATGTATCAAGCATCGGTTGATGATTCTCTTGATGGCATCGATATTCCTACCATGTGGGGCACCGATGCTGTACATGGTCATAATAACGTGATTGGTGCAACGTTATTTCCACATAACATTGGCTTAGGCGCAGCAAATAATCCCGCTTTAATAGAAAAAATAGCCGCTGCGACTGCAATCGAAGTGATGGTTACTGGTATTGATTGGGTATTTGCGCCGACTGTTGCTGTTGTACGTGATGACCGCTGGGGTCGAACTTATGAAGGGTATTCTGAAGATCCAGAGATTGTCCGCCGGTACTCAGTTGCCATTGTTAACGGCTTGCAAGGCCATGCAGATGGTGATTTTTTAAGTAATAAGCGGGTGATTAGCACAGTTAAACACTTTTTAGGTGATGGCGGTACCGTCGATGGTGACGATCAAGGTAACAATATCGATTCAGAGCAAGCCTTGTTTGATACTCATGCTCAAGGCTACATTGGTGGTTTGTCGGCTGGTAGTCAATCTGTTATGGCGTCGTTTAATAGCTGGCATGGTAAGAAAAATCATGGCAATAAATACCTGCTTACCGATGTACTGAAAACGAAAATGGGCTTTGATGGCTTTGTTGTTGGTGATTGGAATGGCCACGGACAAGTTGTAGGTTGTAGTAACGAAAGCTGCCCACAGGCTGTAAACGCGGGGCTTGATATTTTTATGGTTCCTACGGGGGCGTGGAAACCACTTTATGAAAATACGATAGCGCAAGTGAAAGCCGGTGAAATTGCCATGAGCCGAATTGACGATGCTGTTGCGCGTATTTTAAGAGTCAAACTAAGAGCGGGTTTATTTGATAAACCGAGCCCTGCAAAACGTCAGTTCTCAGGTAAAACGCAGTTAATTGGCGCGCAAGCGCACCGCGATATTGCGCGACAAGCTGTGCGTGGATCACTGGTGTTATTAAAAAACAACAACAATACTTTGCCGATAGCGGTTAATTCACGAGTATTAATTGCCGGAGATGGCGCAGATAATATTGCTAAGCAAGCGGGGGGCTGGAGTATTACTTGGCAAGGCACCAATAACGAAAATACCGATTTCCCTGGTGCTACGTCAATCTTTGCGGGTTTAAAAGCGCAGATCACGGCCGCAGGTGGAGAGGCCATTTTAAGTCCTGATGGACACTTTACACAAAAACCTGATGTGGCGATTGTGGTGTTTGGAGAAGAACCTTATGCAGAAGGCCACGGTGACAGGGATAATCTTGAGTTTGAGCGTAATAATAAAAAGTCGTTAGCGTTATTAAAACAGCTTAAATCAAAAGGCGTGCCGGTCGTATCGGTATTCATTTCAGGTCGACCAATGTGGGTTAACGCTGAGTTAAATGCCTCTGATGCGTTTGTCGCCGCATGGCTACCGGGTACAGAAGGACAAGGTGTGGCCGATGTATTATTAACTGACGCAGGAGGTGATATTCAGCATGACTTTACTGGTAAATTGTCGTTTTCATGGCCAAAATCACCACTGCAAACCGCAGTAAATAGAGATGATGTAGACTATTCGCCACTATTTCCTTATGGCTTTGGTTTAACCTATACAGATAAAAATACCCTGGCAGATAATTTAAATGAAGACTCAGGTGTTGATATAGCTAGTTTGCCTAATATGGCTATTTTTAATGGCGTGCTGACTGATCCATGGCGATTGTTTTTAAAGTCAGCACAGCAGCAAGTTCAAGTAGCTAGCAATAGCGTTGAATTAGCAGGTATTAGTTATCGTACTGAAGATAAAAATATTCAAGAAGATGCAATGGCATTTGTATTTACAGGTATAGGCCTTACTACAGCCGAAATCAATAGTAACTTCACTGAAGATAAAGTGGCTTATATCGAAGCAAACTCAGCGCTGAGTTTTGATTACAAGATAAATAGCGAATTTGCTGCTCCATTATTTGTTGCTATGAGTTGCGAGCATGGTTGTGGTGGACGTGTTGATATCAGCGCAGAACTCAAAAAGGCTACATTAAATAGATGGCAAACACTCAGCATAGACTTAACCTGCTTTACTGAGCAAGGCGTTGATTTTTCAAGAGTGATTAGCCCATTTTCATTACAGAGCACGGGTAACGGTTCGGTTTCTGTGGCGCATATCAACTTTGTGCCAGAGGGAGCAAAACAGGCAACAATTATCTGCCCAGATAGTTAACTTAGTCTTTGATTTTGTTTTGTTGTGCAAAGCCCTTTAAGTGATTAAAGGGCTTTTTATGCTCACTCAGATTACTCCGCAGAACAATATTGTTGTAAGAACGCTTTATGTGTTGGCAATTGTGCCACGCGTTGAGTAATTTGCTGTTTGATACTGAGCAGAAAGTGGCTTAACTCATCATCACTCATCAGGCTTGCAATTAAATGGTATTGTTTGGGTTTGATACCTTGACCCAACATTACTTGCACCCATGAGTCGACTCTAAAAATATCGCCGTCATCTAAAAATACCCGCCCAGTTTCTTTGAATAAACTAATTTTATGAACAAGGGTATCAGGCACTTCCATATTTTTACAATGACGCCAAAATTCGCTATCAGTGCGATCAGTGACTTTATAATGCAAGACAATAAAATCACGAATATTTTCAATCTCACTTTTTAGCTGTTTGTTGTATTCGTGGATTGCTTGTTCGGTAATACCATCAAATGGAAATAGCCGGATAAAGCGAATAATGCCCGACATAATTAAATGAATACTGGTAGATTCAAGTGGTTCAACAAAGCCACTGGCAAGCCCCAGAGCAAGGCAGTTTTTATTCCAGCCTTTGCGGCGGCGGCCAGTTTTAAATTTAATTACTCTGGGTTCAGTGAGAGTTTCACCTTGAATATTACTGAGTAAAAGCTGCTTTGCATCAGTATCGTTTAAATAACGGCTACAATACACTAGACCATTACCTACGCGCTGTTGCAGAGGAATTTGCCACTGCCAGCCTGCATCATGTGCTATTGAGCGGGTATAAGGCACTATATCATCGCTAATGGCTCTAGTTTGTACTGCAATTGCGCTATCGCACGGCAGTAAGTGTGACCAATCTTCATAGCCGGTATGCAAAGCCTGTTCAATAAGTAGTCCGTTAAAGCCGGTACAATCAATAAAAAAATCACCATTTACGATACTTTCATCTGCAAGAGTTAGGCTGTTTATGAAGCCCGAAGTGGCGCATTTATTAACGTGGATTATTTTTCCCTCTAGACGTTTAACCCCTAGTTGTTCTGAAAATTCACGTAGGAATAATGCATAACGACTCGCATCCATATGAAATGCATAATTAATTGGATTTTGCTGATTAAAAGCACACTTACCTTGTTTAGCTGCTTGCAGTTCATAACAGTAATCACCAAACTCGGATTCAAGTCCTAATGTTAAGCTGTGTAGCCAAAAATGATGAAATTCACCTGCCCAGCATTCTTTGCCCGTCATGCCAAATGAGTGAATATAATCGGTGTTTTTTTCGCCCCAGTTTTCAAAACTGATCCCTAATTTAAAGCTTGCTTGGGTAGCTTTCATAAATGCTTGCTCATTTATGCCAAGTAATTTATGAAAAGTGCGGATCGGTGGAATAGTAGCTTCACCAACACCAACCGTAGCAATGTCGTCGGATTCGATAAGGGTGACATTGATATTTTTACCAACGAGTTTACTGAATGCAGCCGCAGCCATCCAACCAGCTGTACCACCGCCAGCGATCACCACATTTTTTATAGGTTTGTTGTGTGTCATTGTCAGGTTAAGCCTTATTGTTTAAAAGTTGATTTAATAATGCGCGATTTGTTGGTAACCCTTGTAAGTATTTGGCAATTTTTTCACGGTTTTGCTGATAAAAATACTGCCCAGCTTTAGCGTTATTAAAGGTATTTTCTGCTGTTGTATTTTGCGTGTGAAAGCCCATTCCATACAATACATATTGATAGCTGGCAGAGGGGAATACCTCTTCGTTTTCAATTAAATCAAACCTGCTTGGTGGTTGATATTGCCAAAGTGCCAGCAATTCATTCAAACGAGTAGGAATGCTCGATGGTTTTTTTATATCACGCCAGTATTGACTATCATCACGTTCACTTAATATGTAATGTAACTTTAAAAAGTCGATTACTCGCTGCCAGCGATAACTAAAGCGCTGATTAAATCGTTTAGCCAGCAAGTCCATATGAGTACGGTTTTGCGGCATTTGTTCGCTTAACATGCTGATTGAAAGCTCCACCATCGCCAGTGCTGATGCTTCAAGTGGCTCTATAAAACCTTGCGACATACCAACAGCAACACAGTTTTTTACCCAAAACTGTGTGCGGTAACCAGGAAGAAAACTCAGCTTGCGAGTTTGTATTTGCTCGGCGACTTGTTCACCAACAGATAGCGCAGCATAGCTCTTTAACGTGTTCACAGCGGTTTGTTCATCGCAGTATTTATCGCTATAGGTATAACCGATACCACGACGACTCGGTAGACCAATATCCCAGATCCAACCATGTGGCTGCGCCGTTGATAAAGTGGCTGAGGCGATCTCTTGTTGATTATCGTTATAAGGGAGATGTGCAGCGATAGCGCTATTATTAAAAAGAATATGATCTTGTGTGATAAGCGTTGCGCCATAGTGCTCACCAATCAAACGCGCCCGAGCACCGGTACAATCAATGAATAAGTCGCCGTCTATGTCACCGTGCTTTATGGTGGTGAGTGAATGAATATAATCGTCATGACTATTTTTTACTTCGATGACGTCATCAATAATATGATGCACATTGAGTTTTTCTACGCAGTGGTGTTTTAAAAATGTGGCAAACTTACCGGCATCAAGATGATAGCCGTAATTAGTGACCGCCGCGTATTCTGGTGTGTGTAACTGCTTAGGTGCAAGTGCTGCTTGGCAAACAAAGCTTTGCATATTAACGGCGTCGGCATATTTTTGAGTGCTTGCATGATGTTGCCAGTAAGCGTGTAAATCGGTTTCTAAATAGCCTTCGGGAGTCATAAACGGATGATAGTAGTTTTCGCCTATATTTATGTTACGCCAGTTTATGAATTTTGAACCTTGCTTAAATGAAGCATCGCAGTGACGTATAAAATCTATTTCTTCGATACCAATTCGCTTGAGCGTATTGCGCATAGACGGCCAAGTGCCTTCGCCTACACCTGAAATAGCAATGTTTGCAGACTCTATTAAGGTAACCTTTTGTTTAGGGTGTTCAGCGGCTAATAGCCCTGCACTTAGCCAACCTGCTGCGCCACCACCTAATACCACAATGTGTTGTATTTTATTATTCATTGTGTGCTCTGTTGTTTTAATAAAATTGCTATTAACCTGCAACGCAAAAAGCCGCTAACAACTAGCGGCTTAATACTCATGGCGTTAATGAGTCAATAACCCTTGCTTAGAAGTTATAACGCATACCAATATTATAGCGTGCACCATTTTGTTCTAAATTCCATAACTGTGCTTCATACCGGCCATGTTGGCGCATATTTTGTTCAGTAATGTTAAGCCCTTCGACAAAGAACGACATTTGTTCACTGTAGTTGTAAGCAATATTAAAATCAATTTGGTAATACTCTTCTGTAAAGCCCGGTTCGTTAACGTAACGGGCAGCACTGTTTAAGAATTTATCACGCCAGTTATAGGCGATACGCGCCTGAAACTTATCGTTTTCGTACATGGCTATAAAGTTAGCTGTGTCGCTTAAGCCAACAAGGGCAAATTGTGTGACGGTTGGATCAGCGGCTACATTATAATCAATATCACCATTTACTATGGTGTAGTTAGCTTGTAAGCCAAAACCCGTGTCGCCAAAGAAGTGTTGTACGGCAAATTCATAACCATCAATTTTGGCATCTTTACTGTTGGTTGGTACTTGTGCCGTAAAGTCCATCAGTGGGTCATCACTGTTTGGTAGAACGTCGTAAGCGGCTTCAAATTCTTCATAGCTCATCGAGTCAAATGCTACACCATTTTCCATTGCAGCGACCATTTGGAATAAATTTGAATCAGTAAACGCAAGACCTTGTGCCTCAAGCTCTGCTTTGGCTGCTTGTGCTCTTGGACCCGCAGATGCATCGCGTAAGCCGTAGTAGTTTTGAGTCATTGGTGATAGACCAATAAAATTATCTACTTTTTTATTAAAGTAACCAATCGACACATAACTTAGATCAGTGAAGTACCACTCAGCAGATACATCAAAATTATTCGATTCAAGTGGGACAAGGCTAGGGTTACCAGTTGCTGCTGGTGCATTAGTGGTGCCTGGAATGATCGAAGGGCCGGTAGGTACACCTACCGTTGCCGCAGAACTTAAATTGTCGTAAGTAGGGCGGGCAATAGTGGTACTGTAAGAGGCGCGAAGAGTCACATCCTCAATAACGTTAATGTTAAAATCTAAGCTAGGTAAAAAATGGTTATAGCTTGAGCTCAAGGAATAGTCATCTTTATTGGTGCCGTAACGCACATTAAAGTCGTTGTTACCTTCCCATGCAACTGCATCAGGTAAATCAATATTAGCAGTTGAGGTAATATCGGTTGTTTCATAGCGCGCACCAATCACAAGGTTAAATACCATACCATTGATTTCGTTACTGTAATTATATTGTACAAATGCCGCTTGAATATCTTCTTCAATAGTGCGATTTGTTGCAAAGGCGCCATCAGCCGCAAAATTGAACCCGTATTGATCTGCCGCCCAGTAACCAATCTGTGAAGCACTACCGGTAAAGCCTTGATCAAACGAACCACTGGTATCGTAATCATCAAATTCGGCTAAAAAATTAGTTGGATCTAAATAGCCATCGGGTAGTTCACCAGGGTTTTCAATGCCCCAGTTACCCATTGTATTACGTGTTAGCGATTGTAAAGAGTGACTTTCCATTGAGCGTGACTCAATACCAAAGTCGATACTGCCGTTGTCTATGAGATAACTACCGTGTAGTCGAAATTCATCAACGGTTGATTCTTGACTTGCAAAGTTTGCATCTAAAATTGAGCTACCTACATCAGCTTGATCAAGCGCTCCTGAGCAGTTTAGATTTGTGCGACTACAGTCATCGAAATCTATTACCATAGAGGGTAAGTCACGGCTAAAGTCAACTTGTTGTGCGGCCACGACATTGGCACCTAAGCCTGCATTTATCCAACTACCATAAGGCGCATCGGGTTTGCTGGTGGCTTTTGAGCTGTGGGCATCAAACGTAAAGTTCAGTTGATCACTAAAGTAGTATTGAAGGTTTAAACCGATTGAATTATTTTCGTTTACTTGATTTTGCTCTTGTAATGCTAAGCCTAAGTCGCGAGTGGATAAGTCGCGGCGTTCTTCACGGTAATAAATAGGTGTTTTAACAGCATTGTCATCAAATGTTAAATGGGTTTTATAGTTGTCCATCCAAATTGATTGCTCTGCACGGGCTTCAAATAACTCTTGCTGTGAGTAAGTATAATCAAGTGTTGCGGTAAACGAGTCAATAGGGCTGTATTGCAATGTTAATTGAGCATTAGTACGAGTTCGCTCACGATCTGCAATGGTGTAGCGCAAGTCTGATGGCATTGAATAATACTGGCCCATCGCAGGAGCATTTTCTAATACAATGTCATCTGCTGCTTGAGGGATGGTGCCATCATATTCTGTGGTGCGCCATTCGCCAACAAATGCCCCGGTTGCTGAACTATCACGCTGTTGCATACTTGCTGTGAGTGAAGCACCAAATTTAGCATCTTCATCTGTCCAGCTAAAGATCCCTGAAATTTCTGGAGTAACATCATCGCCGACACGGTTAGTTGTATCGTGCTGTGCTTTAACACCAATATTGGCAACTAGGCCAGGGTTATCAAGCGGACGAGCAGTATTGATATTAATGGTTGCACCAATGCCACCAGATGCGATGCTTGCTTTACCTGTTTTATATACTTCCACTGATTTCACACTTTCTGAGGCAAGATTAGCAAAATCATAGGCTCGAGAGTTTGGAGCACCACCACCAGCAGGAAGAGAGGCCGCAGGCATTGTACGTCCGTTTAATGTCACCATATTATAATCTGGACCAAAACCACGCACCGTCACTTTAGAACCTTCACCATTGCTGCGGTCAATTGAAACACCGGTAATGCGTTGCAGCGATTCAGCTAAATTAGTGTCTGGAAATTTACCAATGTCTTCTGCAGAAATGGCATCAACAACCCCAGAAGAGTAACGCTTAAGCTGAGTTGATTCTTTGATACTGCCTTTAAAACCGGTGACTTGAATCACTTCTAATTCACTTTGTTGTTCAACCTCGGCGGCAAACGTAGACATAGTGGTTGCGGCACCTAAAATCAAAGATAAGCTGGTGGCTAACTTTGTTTTCATTAAAATATGCTTGGACATTAGACTTCCCTCGTACTGTTATCATTATTATTTACTCGCCACAAAAATGCGGCGGTATCACTGTGTGTGGAAGCGCTTCCATAGCGGCTTGTATTAATTTCTGTGGAAGCGCTTCCAGAAAGGCTAGTGTAATTTTTATGTTGCGTCAACAACTGTGTTTAATTTATTGCAGCTAAAATGTATTAAATTTGTTTATTTGGATGTGGTGTTTATTGTTTTATATATAATTATCGGTCAATTATTTTTTATTTTCATCTTTGTAACTTTATTAGGTAAATGAGTGTTCGCATGGTTTTTATGCCCATAAATATGAAAACAACTGAACTTAAACGGGAGGCTAATTGAATGATGGAGTAGCAATTAGCATAAGTAAAAAGTACCTTATTGTTATTATCTAATTGCGGTTGGTATATTTATAACGTATTGTTTGTTATCAATTAACATGGAATATATCGTAATTCCCGAGATTAAGTAAGAGTCGTTATGTTGTTAACTCACGTCAGAAATACCCACATAAAAGAAATCATGTCATGGTTTTTAAATGAAGAAGAAGTTCATGCATGGGCTGGGCCTAATTTTAGATACCCGTACGATTTTAATTCTTTCAAAAAGGGTTTAAAACTTGATGAAATAAACTCATTTGTATTGCTTGCTGATGATAATACGCTAATGGCTTTTGGTCAGTTTTATTTACGTATTGGTCGTTGTCATCTAGGTAGGTTAGTGGTTAACCCTGAGTATCGTGGTGGTGGCATTGTAGCAACACTAATTACGCAGCTCAGTGAACTAGGTCAATTAACTTTAGCTACGCAAACATGTTCTTTATTTGTATTAGCTCATAACAAAAGTGCGATTAAAGCGTATAAAAAACTTGGCTTTGGGCTTGCTGATTACCCAGAGCCAATACCACTTGCTAATTGTTTGTATATGACAAAGACACCAGGCTAAGTTTAATCAGTGGTTATACTCAGTGGACTCAGTGCTTAAAAAATTACAATTCAGTTCGGTTACATAACACCGTTGGCAACATGGTCGGTTTGTTGATCACTAATAACCACTTGATCTCGGCCTTTTGCTTTAGCGATATATAAGCGTTTATCGGCTTGATCTAACAGTGTTTTAATTGAAGCATTGGCATCATAACTACTGCTAATTCCCACACTTACTGATAAATTAATAGTGTTTCCTTTAAAACGTAAGCTATGCCCTCTAATTGCATCACAGAGTTTTTGAGCAGTTACCTGAGCTTGATTAAGAGATTGATCAGGGAGTAATAAAGCAAACTCTTCACCACCAATTCGCGCAGCAATATCGTTATCATTTAGCTGTGCCATGATATGTTGCGCGATCCATTTAATAGCGGTATCACCTGTGCTGTGACCATATTTATCATTAACACTTTTGAAGTAATCAATATCGATCATAACTATCGAAAATGATTGCTGATATGCAACGCCTTGTTTGAGGAGTTTTTCACCTTGCATAAAAAAACCACGTCGATTTAAGAGGCGGGTGAGCACATCGTGATTGACTAGTCGCTGAAGGTTTTCTTCAATATTTACAAATAATAAAAACGGCAATACCAAAGCTGTAGCAGTCGCTAGAATGACATGGCTTACTAAAATTATTTGTAGCCAAAGACTATAATCAGTTGCAGAATTACTAACCAAAGGAGCTAATAACATAAATGCTTGTATATACATGATCAAACAATGGCTAATAAAACAGCCGGACAAGATTTTTTGTTGCATTGGTGCTACGCATTTCATCTTATGAACTAAACATGCGCCGTAAATAAAGAGTGTTGCAATAACAATACTTGTCACCAATTGGCCTGCTGTAATAGCATAGATTGGTAGTAACACAATTGCACTGACAATCACTAAGGTTAAAAAGTGCCGGTTAGTATTTTTAGTGAGGTTAGTTACTTTCTGCAAACCAATAAGAGCGAGTATAGGACTAATTATGATGCACATATCAGCCAGATAGTGCGTAATAAAAGGGTTATCGAGCACTATTCGCAGGCATGCTAAAATTTGCGCGGCCACAAATACCATACACGACCCGCCTAAGTATAAATAACAGGGTTGTTTTTTATAATTATAAACGGTAAAAAAAAGCCGCCGATCAGGACATTCAAAAGTAATGATGTGCTCATCACAGTAGGTAAATGTAGCATTATGAATCTGCCTTGTTTAATCGAGCTGCTTTAGCCACTGTTGTTATAATTATTATGTATTAGTATTTAAATAGCAAGGTAGTATTAAATTGCTGCATTTATTGTAATAGGTTTGTAAGTGCACTGTCTAATTTTTTATAACGAAAGCAATAGTTGCTATCAAGTGCTTTAGTTGGTTGTACATATTGTCCGTAAAGCAGCAAATCTGCCATTTCACCCATTACTAATTTTAGTACCCATGCAGGCATAGTTATTTTTGCTGGTCGATTTAATACCTTACCTAAACTTTGACTAAATTCGCTATTTGATACAGGTGTTGGAGCGGTCATATTAATTGCGCCGCTGAGTTGCACGTTATTGATAATATGTATAATTAAATTAATCATATCCTCGATATGTATCCATGACATGCCTTGCTGGCCATCAGCAATAGGACCACCTAGTGCTAATTTAAATGGTGGTAACATTTTGGCTAATGCACCACCATTGTTAGCTAAAACGATACCGGTACGTAATAAACATACTCGAGTATTGACTGATTCTGCTTGCAGGGCGGCTTGTTCCCAATCATGGCATAGTTGATGACTAAATTCAGGGGTCACATCAACAAAGCTTTCGTCAATTACGGTGGTTGATTGGCGACCGTAAAATCCGACCGCACTGCCTGATATAAAAGTATGCGGCGGTGTATCGCATTGGTTAATTGCAGCGCTAATTTGTTGAGTGAGCGAAATACGGCTGTCTCGCAGTATTTGTTTTTGTTTGTCGCTCCAGCGTTTATTTACGATGGGTTCACCGGCTAAATTAATAATGCAATCGAGATTATTAAAATCAACCTCTTCAAGGGAGTCAGTCGCATGAATATTCTCACCTAACAGTTTTGTCGCATTTGCAGGATTGCGGGTGAGTACTGTCAATTGATGTTCTTTGTTCAGCTCAGGGCACAAATGACGACCGATCAGGCCTGTTGCGCCAGTTATTAAGATATGCATAGCAGTATAAAACTCTTTTAGTAATTATTTATTGGTTATACGTAGGGTAGGCTGCTTTGATCACTTTGCAAATATTTCATTCTACAGACTTTTCACATACACTAGCTGCAGTTTATATTTTAAAGGATTGTAGTTTGGCTAGTTTAACTGGGGTAAACAAAAGTTTAGTTATCTTTGCAGCGTTGGTGGTTGCTTTAGCCGGTATTAAAGCGGCAAGTGTAATTGTCATTCCGTTTGTACTTGCAGCATTTATTGCCATTATTTGTAGTCCTTTATTAAGTTTTTTTGGTCGTTACAAAATACCTAAAGGCATCGCGATTATGTTAGTGATGTTGATGGTGGTTGGCTTAGGGGTTAGCCTTGCCAGCTTAGTCGGGCAATCATTGACTGACTTTTCACAGCATTTACCTGAATATAAAAGTAAGTTACAGGATGAGTTTATTTGGTTGGTTGATGTTGCTGCCAAGTACAATATTTTGCTCAATAAAGAGCAAGTCATATCAATGTTCGACCCGGGAAAAATGATTGATGTTGCCACCGGTATGCTGACTGGCTTAGGTGGTGTGATGGCAAATTTGTTCTTAATTATTTTAACTGTGGTATTTATGCTTTTTGAAGGGCCTATGCTTAGTCATAAAATTCATATGGCATTAGACGATCCTGATATGAAAATGCAGCAAATAGACCGTTTTTTAAATTCTATTAATTCTTATTTAGCGATCAAAACAGTGGTGAGTGTTGGTACTGGTGTATTAGCCGGGCTACTACTGTGGATCTTAAATGTTGACTACTTCGTGTTATGGGGAGTAATGGCATTTATGTTTAATTACATCCCTAATATTGGCTCTATTATTGCCGCTATCCCAGCTGTTTTATTAGCTTTGATCACACAAGGCCCATTGGTCGCAGGGATCGTAGGTGCAGGTTATTTAACTATTAATACCGTGATGGGTAATATAGTCGAACCAAAGTACATGGGCAAAGGTTTAGGGTTGTCGACCTTAGTGGTATTTTTATCATTGATCTTTTGGGGCTGGCTGATTGGCACTGTAGGTATGTTGTTATCGGTGCCACTGACGATGATTGTTAAAATTGCCCTAGAAACCAGTGATGAAGGACGTTGGTTAGCGACTCTTTTGGGTAATGGTGAAGAAATCGAGTCACCGTCTAAATAGCCACAGTAGTGGTTAGATAGGTTGTTTTAATAAAGTGATGTGCTGCTCTAACATACGCAATTCACAGCGTTTATATACAATAGCAGCTTGGGTGGCGTTAGGTACTTTGTGTAAATAACGCCATTTACAGCTGTCTTCCACGTATTTATCATGACTAATAATGCTACGTTTAAAGATTGGTAGCAACTGAGTATTACCGCTATCTTCTTGGATCTTATTTAAATCTAAAGTGATTTTATTTATCCAGGTTTGTTGAATGCGGGTTAAGCTTTCTATTTGTTTATCTAAACATTGAATATATTTTTTAGCTTCATCAGGTGTTGCTTGCTCAACGACAGTACATTGCTCTTCTGCTGCAAACGTTGTTGTACTCAGTGCTAAAAGTAGTGCTGAGATTGTTGTTAACCGACTATTTTTTATCATTATAGTTAAACTCTAAAATAAATTTCGCGCCGCCTAAGGTATCAGCATCTAAAATAGTCAGGGTACCGTGATACGACTTTACTAAATCTGACACAATCGCCATACCGACACCATGCCCGCTTTCGTAGGTGTCCAAGCGGGTACCTCGAGTAAGTAAGGATTCGCGTTTATCAATCGGCACACCGGGCCCATCATCACTAATAGCGATGGTGAGATTGCGTTTTTGAATGACTTGGATATCGACTTGTGAACGACAAGCTTTACAGGCGTTATCAATTAAGTTACCGAGTAGTTCGAGTAAATCAGTTTTGTCACCTAAAAAGTAATCTTTGTCTTTAACCGCATGGGTAAAAATAATATCTTTATCGCGGTAAACTTTACTCATTGCATTGAGGATTGAATCGAGCACCGGCTTAATGGCTGTTTGTTTTTTCCAAGTATCAGATGCACCTGTTGCAGCACGTTTTAATTGGTGTTCGATCATCACATTTATACGGTCAAGCTGCTCTTGGGCATCGGCATCGTTGGCAAGCGGGCTCGATTTTAATACTGCCAGTGGCGTTTTAAGCGCGTGAGCTAAGTCGCTTAAAGACGCACGATAGCGCTCTTTTTGGCGTTGCTGAGTTTCGAGTAGTAAATTTAAATCGGCTTTTATAGTTTGCAGCTCAACAGGATAAAGTCCTTTAATTTCTTGAATATCACCCGACTCAATGGCTTTTATTTCTTTATCCAAGCGTTGCAATGGCCGCGCGCTCCAGACAAAGCCCACAGCCATTAATGCTGCAATGGCTACACCCATGACGTACATCCAGTTTACAAGGGTTTGTTTAAAACCATCCATTAACCGCAGTAGAGCATCGTTGCGTTTTAATAAAATAAAGCGGGCATGCTCTGACTGGTCAATGTTATTTAAAATGACGGTGAGACTAAGTTGCCAATACACGGTATTTTTATATTCCACACGACGAAAATCGGCAGCGCCTGCTTTGGTTTCTAGTTCGTCAGGCACAAAGTTAACATTTACCGCCGACTCAGAGTGCCATACAGGCTGCTCTTCACGATAGATCATCGCATAAGTATCAGAGTTTAAACGATTCAATTCAGGAGCTAAAATAGTGCTGGGCATGATAATGCCGCGCTCAGTAAAATCGACTTCTGAAATTAAAGAATATAAATGGGCTTCGAGGGTTTTTTCGGTGGCTTCGACTAATGAAGCGTAGTACGCCTTACCAATAGAGAAGAATAGGATAGGTAAAGCGACTAATAAAACAAAGACAAGGATAAATCCTTGCCTTACTTTTAACGGTATTTGCGATGCTACCACTGACTTTTAAGCCTGTAACCGCGTCCGCGTAGTGTTTCTACTGGATTTAAAGTACCATCAGGGTCAAGCTTTTTACGTAAGCGCAGTACGAATACTTCGATTACATTTGAATCTAAATCAAAGTCTTGATCATATATGTGCTCTGTAAGCTCAGATTTAGAAATCACTTTTTGTGGATTAACCATTAAATACTCAAGCACTTTGTATTCGTATGCGGTGAGACTTAGTTCTCGGTCATCAACCCACACTTGTTGTGAGCGGGTATGAATTTTAATAGGCCCAGCAGTCATTTCAGGATTTGCTTTACCTGCGCTACGACGAATTAACGCATTACACCGCGCTATTAACTCTTCAACATGAAATGGTTTAGTTAAATAGTCATCAGCACCAGCATCAAGTCCTTCAACTTTATCTTGCCAACGGTCACGTGCTGTTAAAATCAGGATTGGAATGGTGACCCCTTGTGCACGGGCTTTATTGATCAGTTCAATACCATCGATTTTTGGTAAGCCTAAATCAACTACCGCCATATCAAGAGGATATTCTGTGATGTGAAATAAACCAGCTTCGCCATCATGACAGAGATCGACACTATAACGTTCTTTTTCTAATGCATTACGCAGATTGTCTGCTAAGTGTAAATCATCTTCAATTACTAAAATTCGCATTTCTTAATCCTTCTTCACTTCGCCGGTCTTTTTATTGACATGAACGTCGACGACATGGCCGTCCGATTTTAATATTCTTACAGTATAAATATCGTTAAGTACGGTAATTTTAAGAGTTTTACCATCTTCGACTTTTTTAGCAAGCTCAACAGCTTGTTTTTTATTGATCTCAGCTTTATTGACTTGAGATGCAGCTTGGCTACTAGTCGAAAAAACACTCGAAAATAGCACAGTGATGGCGACGCTGAGAGCTAACACAGTACGCATGATGAGAAACTCCTAAACCAGACCTGAATAGTTTAATGAACCAAGTAGCTATAATTCAAGTGAAAAATCACTAAATCTGATGATTCAATGCAACAGAGTTTAATTAACATCCGGTGAACAAACACTGAATTGTGGTGATTTGGCTCTAAGTCTTATAGCCATTGCATTAAATTCTGGTTCATTTAAACAGTGTAATCCAGTTTGGTTGTTGGTTTTACTTAGCCAGGAAAAACTTTCTTAAACGGTTTAACTTGTGAGTTTTCATATACGCCACCGTTTACGTAAGGATCTGCTGCAGCCCATTCGCGAGCCGCTTCTAATGAGCTAAATTCTGCAATCACTAAAGAGCCAGTAAAACCAGCGTCAGCTGGCTCGGCGCTATCAATGGCAGGTAATGGACCTGCTGTCAGTAATCGGCCTTGCTCCTCTAATTCTTGCAAGCGTGCTAAATGAGCAGGGCGGGCGGCTTTTCTTAATTCTAAGCTATTTTCAACATCAGTTGAGTAAATCATATACAACATGGTGTGTTCTCTGGATTTCAATATTATTGGAATTATGCTGATATTAGCACAGCAAAATTAATAGGCGAATAAATTGCGATTAGTTTAGAGTCTTACTAAAGCGCGAAAGCTTTACGCAGTTTTTAGTTAACTTTCGAGGCTATAAACTGATGCTGCGATTTAATCACTGTTAGCTTGAACAAATTTTAATCTTAAAAGAACAACAACCTCTAAGGTTTACAGTATCATTATATTTTTAAGTGGAATCTGCTTGAAAAGCCCAGCACAACACTGGTAGAGTCGCTTGAATGGTACAAAATAATAATAAGGTTTTTAAATGAGCGATACTCGTGAGCATTTTAGCTCCCGCCTCGGATTTATATTAGCAGCTGCTGGCTCTGCGGTCGGTATTGGTAACTTGGTTGGTTTTCCAGTCTCAGCAACAAAAAATGGTGGTGGTGCATTTTTGCTCGTTTACGCGCTATTTGTTGTGTTTATTTGTTTGCCGGTAATGATGGCAGAGATGGCAATGGGACGCCAAGCACAAAAAGATCCACTAGGCTCTTACAAGTTATTATCAGGTAATGATGCTAAGTGGAGTTTTGCTGGCTTTTTAGCAGTATTAACCCCGTTTATGATTGCAGTGTTTTACATGGTTATTACAGTCTGGATTTTTGGTTACTTAAGCCAAGTTGCGGTTGGGAACTTAGATGTGTTGGCTGATCCAAAAAGCTTTGGGGTGTTTATTAATAGTTCCAGCGTGTTTGCGTATATGGCAGCCGTGGCATTAATTGTTAATTTGATTTTAGTCGGTGGTGTTAAGCAAGGGATTGAAAAAGCAGCTAAGTTTTTAATGCCCGCATTGTTCGTATTGCTAATCGCATTAGTGGCGTATGTATTGACGCTAGACAATGCTATGGCTGGCGTTAAGTACTATATTATCCCTGATTTTTCTAAGATGAATGCCAGTGTCTTGAATGGTGCATTAGCGCAAGCGTTTTTCTCATTGTCGTTGGGTATGGGTATATTGATGACTTACGCTTCATATATCTCGAAAAAGGATGACATTGTTGGCAGTGCTAAAATGGTTGCACTGACTGATTCACTGGTGGCGTTTATTGCCGGTCTTATGGTGCTACCAGCTATCTTTAGTTTTAACCCAGATACTGATCCTACTAAATTGTCTGACTCATCTGTGTCGATGATTTTTGAGTTTTTACCAAAGATTTTACTCGCGCTACAAACTGATATTGGCTATGTTGGTGCATCAATTGTTGCGTTTGTGTTTTTCTTGCTGGTATTTTTTGCTGCAATTACCTCGTTGGTATCCATCGTTGAGGTGCCAACAGCTACGCTAAGTGACCGTAAAGGCATAAGTCGTAAAATGGCGTTACTGATATTAACTGGTAGCATCGGTGTACTGACAGTGTTATGTACTATGTCGTTTGGTATGGTTGAAGGGTTAACTTCATTTACTAACTATGGTGGAGCGTCTAAAAGCTTATTTGATATTGTGTATGATGTATTTTACGACACTATCTTGCCATTGAATGGTTTAATGGTATGTTTATTCGTGATGTATCGCTGGAAAAAAGTACGTTTAAGTGAAGAGCTAAGCCAAGGTTGTCCAGGCTATGCAGGTAGCTTTACTGAAAAATACGTTAATTTTTCGCTATCAACCTTTATTCCGGTAATTTTAGTAGTTATATTTATTAATACCGTAGCGACTAAGTTTTTTGCTATGAGCATTTTCGGTTTTTAATTAATACAACTAATTGAGCTTCCCATAATTAAGCCGTGTTAAGTATCATTAGCACGGCTTTTTCAGTTAAGAGATTGTTGCCGAATCTAAGTACTGACCTATTCCTAATGTAAACATCCACAGTCCCCATAAGCTGTGTTCGATAACGCAGACAAACGTGGAGCGGCTTTGAGCATAGGTAAATGCAAATAATAACCCGCCTATAAATGCCAGTAGTACTGCCACCCAATTAGCATAAACAATATGCGCTAAAGCAAATACTGTGGCGCTAACAATTATGCGCACCGTTTTTTTTGGCATGATGCGTTTATAACGATGAAAAAAATAAGTTCGAAATATCAACTCTTGCGGCATGACTGACAATAATGGATAGAACGCGAGTAACATTAACCAGTCATTAAATGAGTTTCGAGGCAGCATAAACCAATTACCTTGATTAATGATCCCGTAAAAAACCCCTGAAAACAGTGCGCCGATAAAAAAGAAACTAAACAGTCGGCGTTTCACTGCGGAAAATTGACCAAGGCTGGTAAGTCTAAAGCGTTTAAAGTGGGGATCGCCTAGCAGCAGCATACCGCACACACTCATTAACACGATTAACGCGGGGATCAGCCAATTAGCAAGGTAGGCACGAAGGTAAAAACCCAGCAAAGGAAGGCATACAAATATAAGGGTAAATTCAAACCAGCGGTATTGATTGGCGTTCAAGGTCGTCTCAGCGTGATTTTGTATATTAGGCTAACAAGCTAAGACGACATATTTATGACATTAAGAGCGCTTTTTATCGTCTACTTTTGGCTCATCTTCATCGGGTAAATATTTATACAACATGATGATAGTGGCAAAAAGACTGACAAACGTGATCCCCATTAAGCCAAACACTTTAAAGTTAACCCAAAAATCGAGAGAAAAGTTATAAGCGATATAAATATTTAACGCTGATATTCCCGCTGTGATCGCTATCCACAATATGTTGAGTTTATCCCAAAGCGACTCAGGTACGGTAATTTCTTGCTCAGAGTCTGATGCATTATTTAAAATGGCACTGAGTGCTTGTTTAACTAAATTTTTACCAAGAAAGTAGCGACTGCTCAATAAGCTTAATGAGAGCACAGCGTAGATGATAGTGGCTTTCCACTTTACAAATTGTTCATCATGAAACACCAGTGTAAGAGTGCCTAAAATCACGGCAATGGCAAAAAACAACCACTGGCGTGTAGGTACTTTGCCTATTTTAAAATAAGAATAAGCGACCTGCAGAAAAGTGGTGCCCATTAATAATGCCGTTGCCCAGTAAATATCAACTAACTTGAATACCGCAAAAAATAAAATTAGCGGAATAAACTCGATTATTGCATGCATAGAATGCCCAAAAAAATAAAACCAAAGAATAGTTGCAGAGGTTGTATCAACTTATTGTGTTGTTTACAAGGTTGACTTAGTAGTTACTAACCCTTAGCCTGCGTGCCTTTGTATTCAATCATTACCAAAATCTGCTGAACAGTGACTGAGTAAGCGGTATTTTTAGGAGCATTTTATGAATAAAGCACAACTGATTAGTGCAATGTCTGCACACAGTGAATTAACTAAAAAAGATTCTCAAGCGGCTTTATCAAGCATGCTTGCAGCCATCACTAAATCATTATCAGAAGGTGATCAAGTGCAAGTAAATGGCTTTGGCACGTTTGCGTTAAGTTATTATCCCGCACGTACAGGACGCAACCCACAAACGGGAGAGGCAATAGACATTGAAGGCGCTAACAAGCCTGTATTTAAAGCAGCAAAAGCGTTGAAAGAGAGTCTTTAACGCGTTTGATTACCAGAAAAGGGCCGCAACAGGCCCTTTTCTTATTTTCGAAGTATGAATTTACAGCGCAGTTGCAGCTTTCATGCTCGCTACGAACTGTTGTAAACCACTGAGCATAGCTTGAGGGGTATCGAGATTCGCTTCAATAATTTTCACTACCGCCGAGCCAGATATAGCACCCGCTGCACCGGCATTAAGTGCTGCTTTTACATCATCAGGGGTTGAAATCCCAAAACCTAATAACGCAGGGGCGCTGTGGTATTCTTTTAGTTTAGTGACAATTGATGTCGCCGGCATTTGTGCTTTAGTTTCTGTGCCTGTTACACCCGCACGAGATAGTAAATAAGTATAACCACGGCCATAAGAGGCACATTCGCGTAAAGTGTCATCAGGTGCGTTAGGCGTGGCTATAAAAATGGGGTCAATGCCATTACTCATTGCCGCTTTGCGAAACATTTTAGATTCATGAAGCGGCACATCTGCAACTAGAATTGAGTCAACGCCAACTGCTTTGGCATCTTGGTAAAAAGCCTCTAAACCGCGTTTAAACACTAAGTTCGAATACAACAATAAACCAATTGGGATATCAGCATTGTACTGGCGTACTTGCTTGATGATATCAAAGCAATCTTGGGTATTTATATTTACTTTAAGAGCGCGAATATTGGCAGCTTGAATAACTGGGCCATCTGCTATTGGGTCTGAAAATGGAATACCCAGCTCTAAGCCATCAGCGCCGCCATCAATTAAGCTTTTGATTATTTCAACACTCAGTTCTTTATTTGGATCGCCAATTGTAACAAACGGCACAAATGCACCTTGATTTAGCTCGCTTAAACGGGCGAACATTTTACCGTAGCGGTCTGTTTTTTGAATTGCTGTCTGGCTCATAACTGATCCCCTTTAGAAAGTACATCCATAACGTGTGATAAGTCTTTGTCGCCGCGACCACTTAGATTCACTACTAAAATTGACTCTTCAGTTTGCTGCTCTGCATACTTCAGTGCGTAAGCTAGTGCATGACTTGATTCGAGCGCAGGAATAATCCCTTCGTTTTTAGCCAGTAATTGGAATGCTTCTAATGCTTCGGTATCTGTAATACCCACATATTGCGCACGGCCAGTTTCATGTAAAAACGCATGTTGTGGGCCAACAGCTGGGTAATCAAGACCCGCTGAGACAGAATATGATTCCTCAATCTGGCCATCATCATTTTGCATTATATAGGTATAAGTACCGTGCAAAATACCTTTGGTTCCTTTACAGATTGTTGCACCGTGCTCGTGGGTATCAAGCCCTTTGCCAGCGGGCTCTACGCCAATGAGTTTTACACTTGGCTCGTCAATAAAATCTGTAAACATACCAATGGCGTTAGAGCCACCGCCTACACAAGCAAGCACCGCATCAGGGAGGCGACCTTCAGCTTTTAATACTTGTTGTTTCGCTTCTTCACCAATCACTTTTTGGAACTCACGAACGATGGTAGGGAATGGGTGAGGACCTGCAGCAGTACCAAGTAAGTAATGCGCTTCTTTATAATTTGCTGACCAATCACGAAGCGCTTCGTTTACGGCATCTTTTAATGTGCCAGAGCCTGCAGTAACCGGGATCACTTCAGCGCCCATTAGTTTCATTCTAAATACGTTTGGTTGTTGGCGTGCCACGTCTTTAGCGCCCATATAAATACGGCATTTTAAACCAAGTAATGCACACGCAAGCGCCGTTGCAACGCCGTGTTGGCCTGCGCCTGTTTCAGCAATAACTTGTTTTTTACCCATGCGTTGAGTTAATAGTGCTTGGCCTAACACCTGATTCGTTTTGTGCGCGCCACCGTGCAGTAAATCTTCACGCTTTAAGTATAATTTTACTTTTGGGTTTTTAATTAAGTTACGCGTTAATGTCAGCGGCGTAGGACGGCCAGCATATTCATTAAGTAACTTTTCCAGTTCAGCTTGAAAAGCCGGATCTGTTTGCGATTTATTAAATTCGTTTTCGAGTTGTTTAAGTGCTGGTACTAGCAATTCTGGGACAAACATGCCGCCAAATTCGCCGAAATAAGCTGGATTATTCATATTGACCTCAATATTTACGGATGCTAATAAATGCATCATTTAATTTGTTTGGGCATTTTTTACCGGCGCTTTGCTCAACCCCTGAATTTAGGTCGAGTCCATGCGCACCTTGATATAATGCACCTTGAATATTTTCTGGGTTTAAGCCACCAGCAAGCATAAATGGCTGCTTAGTCTCTTTGAGTATTGCCCAATCAAAGGTCTTACCGGTACCGCCAGCTTGTGTATCGCTGTGAGTATCGTATAAGTGGCGATCAACGCCATTGACAGGTGCTGGCAAGCTATCCTTCACAGCTTGCGCCTTCCAAATCTGGCAATTACTTGGTAGCAAAGGACGCAGTTCGTTTATATAGACTGCGTCTTCTTGGCCATGTAATTGCACTGCTGCAAGCTTTAAGCTCTGAGCATGATTGACAACGTCTGCGATTGTTGCGTTTACAAATACGCCTACATAGGCAAGCGGGGCACTTTGCATAACTTGTTTTGCACAATCTAAATCAACAAATCGAGGGGATTTAGGTGCAAAAATTAGCCCCCCATAAACGGCACCACTTTCATAAGCGGCAATGGCATCTTGGCTACGGGTTAAGCCACAAACTTTGTTTTCACCTAAAATTACGCTTCGACAAGCGCGCTCTAAATCACGCTCAGCCATCAGTGAACTACCGATTAAAAAGCCATTACACAACGGGGCCAAGCGTTTTACATCTTGGTGTGTGTAAATACCTGATTCTGAAATAACCACTTTGTTATCAGGAATAAGCTTTCTTAGTGCCTCTGTGGTAGCTAAGTTTGTGCTCAAATCACGTAAATCACGGTTATTAATACCAATAATTTGCGCATTGAGTGCAAGAGCTCTATGTACTTCAGCTTCGTTACTCACTTCGGTGAGGATTGCCATGTTTAGGCTTTTTGCAACTTTTTCAAGCGATTGATATTGCGTATCATCGAGTACTGACAACATTAATAAAATAGCATCGCCGCCATAAATACGGGCCAAATAAATTTGGTATTCATCAATAAAGAAATCTTTACAGATCAATGGTTGCTCTACTTGACTGCGCACAAATTCGAGATAATCAAAACTACCCTGAAAATATTTTTCATCGGTTAACACACTGATGCAGCTAGCGTAGTTTTTATAAACACGGGTGATCTCGGCTAAATCAAACGGCTCTCGAATAAGGCCTTTTGATGGCGAGGCCTTTTTGCATTCCAAAATAAACTGAGTGCCAGGCGCTGAAAGGGCTTTATAAAAATCACGATTTGTGGGTATTGCTTGATGCTTAAAGCTCTCAAGAGGGCGCTTGGATTTGCGTTCGATGAGCTCTATTTTTTTATCTGTAACTATTTTGTCTAATACATTAGCCATTACTAACCTCGGAGTTTGCGTATTCTTTATTACTGCTTATGACAATGGCATTTAAGGTATTCAATGCACGGCCGCTTTGTAAAATCTCTTTAACTTGCATCGCGGCACTTTTAAAATCGTCGGCTTTATTGGTTAAATAAAGCAACGCAGCAACGTTAACAATAATGGCCGCATTGTGCGCGTCGGTGCCGTTACCAGCTAAAATAGCCATGCTAGCCTTGGCGTTATATTCTGGCCCTTCACCGGCAAGTTGTTCAAGTGAATAGTTTGCAAGACCAAAATCAGCAGGGGTAAGTGTGTACTGGCTGATTTTTCCGTTGTTAAGCTCTGCGACGGTCGTTTCACCGTGCAAGGCTATTTCATCGGTACCCGAGCCATGAACGACCATTGCGCGCGGTGTACCTAACGTTTTTAAGGTGTGTGCCATCGCTAAGCATAAACTTTCATCATATACCCCCAATAATTGCACATCCGGTGCTGCTGGATTTGCCAATGGCCCTAAAATATTAAAAATAGTACGGGTTTTTAAGGTCGTTCGCACACCCATAGCATGGCGTACGCCGCTGTGATAATGCGGAGCAAACAAAAACGTAAAGCCGGTTTGCTCTAAACACTGCGCCGCGTGTGCTGGTTTCATGTCTATATTGATGCCCAATGCTTTGAGTAAATCAGCGGAGCCGGAGTTGCTCGAAACACTGCGATTACCGTGTTTGACCATATTTATACCGCAAGCTGCAGCAACGATGGCGGCGGTGGTGCTAATATTAATAGTGTTTGAGCCATCGCCGCCAGTGCCACAACTATCGACAAGGTTTGTTAAGTGAGTAATAAAAGGTATCGCATTAGCACGCATCGATGCGGCAGCTCCTGCGATTTCGTCGCTTACTTCACCTTTTATTTTCAGTGCCACTAAGATGGCTGCTAGTTCGATGTCATTTACTTTGCCTTGCATAATGGCATCAAATAACTGTTGGCTTTGACTAAAGCTTAATGATGTTTGCGTTAATAACACATCAATCATTGAGCCAATGCTCGCCTCACTGGCTGATTGTTGGTTTACTGACATACTATCCTCTACTGCTGTGCACTGGCTAAAAATTGCATACTTTGTTGAAGTAGCGCGGCGCCATTGGGCGTCAAAATAGACTCAGGATGAAATTGATAGCCAAGGGCTTTATCGTCACGATGATAAATTGCCATCGGTATTGACTCATAGTGGGCTATCACTGCAACACTGTCGGGTACTTTCGTGGCCATCAGTGAATGATAACGTGCCACAGGCATACGTTCACCCATACCTGCAAATACTGGGTGCTCACCAAGCTCTATGATTGATGATTTACCATGTACGGTTTCTCCAGCATGGCCAATAATACCGCCATAACTTTGTGTTAGTGCTTGTTGACCAAGGCAAATCCCCAACATTGGAAAACGGCCTTTGCATAGTTCAATCAATGCCATTAAACAGCCCGCCGCAGTGGGGGTGCCTGGGCCCGGCGACAGTACTAAAATCACTGGTTTAGTTTCCGCACACATTTTGTCATAAATCACCTGCGCGTCTATGTTGTTACGATATACCACTAAATCGCTGCCTAACATAGAAAG